>JALYVR010000096.1:0-10380 GCA_030853145.1 Chloroflexota bacterium
CCCGCGGACGGGCCTCTGGCCTGACTGGCGAGGCAAGCCACGCCCTACGGACACGCCGCTCGCTTTTTGTCGGCACTGTCTTACGTGTACGCCTATGAGGCAAGCCACGCCCTAAGAGTTGAGGTTTAAACCAGCGTCGCGCGCCAGGCGCGGATCTGCTCCGCGTGCTCCTCGAAGTGATGCCAGGTAGAGCCGGTGACCCAGGCGCGCATATAGCTGCTCCATTGCTCTGGATTGAGCGCCGAGAGCAGGCCGAAGAGACGATAGTGTGCCGTCTCGAAGAGCGCGATGGCCTCCTGCAATGAGAGGGCGTGCAGTTCCGCCTCCCAGGTAGCGTTATAGGCCAGGAAGTCGTTGTACTTTCCTGAGGCCGGCTCACCGTGTACGTGCAGCACCAGTTCCTGACGGCAAATCTCTTCCCAGCGCCCAATATGCGCCATCACATCCTTGACCGACCAGCGGCCCACGGGACCCTCTTTCAGCAGGTCAGCCTCGCTCAAGCCATAGATGGCAGATGTCAGGGCCACCCGCGCCGCTGTGATGTGAGCCAGGATCTCCTTCGGCTCGCGTGTATCCTTCGCCATGATACGTTTTTCCTTCCTTACACCAGAGACGTTACGCGACATTCTCGATGATGGCGGCGATGCCCTGCCCGCCACCGATACAGAGCGCAGCGGCTCCGTACTTCAGGTGACGCCGCCGCAACTCATACATCAGGCTGATCGCCAGGCGCGCGCCACTGGCCGCCAGAGGATGGCCGATAGAGATCGCGCCACCATTCACATTGGTCTTCTCGCGTTCAAGCCCCAACTCCTTCTCGACCGCCAGGTATTGCGCGGAGAACGCCTCGTTGACCTCCACGCGATCCAGGTCCGTCAGACCCAGGTCGGCGCGCTTGAGAGCCTGGCGAATGGCCGGTGCCGGCCCGATACCCATGATCTCAGGCGGCACGCCAACGACGCCCCACGAGACCAGCCGCGCTATTGGCTTCAGGTTATGTTGCTTCACCGCATCGCCCGTAGCCAGAACGATACAGGCGCCTGCGTCGTTGATGCCGCTGGCATTGCCCGGCGTCACGACACCGCCTTCACGAAAGCGTGCCGGGAGCTTGGCTAAGGCCTCCATAGAGGTATCGCGTATCCCCTCGTCCTGCATCACCTCAACGGGTTTCCCTTTGCGGTCTTTAACAGCCACAGGCACAATCTCTTCGGCGAGCCAGCCCGCCTGCTGGGCCTTGCGAGCCTCTGTCTGACTACGCAAGGCATACTCGTCTACCTGCTCACGCGACAGGTGATATTTCTCTGCCAGGTTTTCGGCTGTAATCGCCATCCCGCAGCCAACGTACGTATCAATAAGCGCTTCCCACAGGCTATCTTCCAATTGTGGGGCCTGGCCCAGTTTGTAGCCCATACGCGCGCCGCGCAACACATGGGGCGACTGCGTCATATTCTCGCTGCCACCGGCCAGGGCGATCTGCCCCTCGCCCAACTGAAGCATCTGCGCCGCGCTCACAATCGCCTGCAAGCCAGAGCCACATAAGCGATTGACCGTTAACGCGGGCGTCTCGATCGGCACGCCCGCCTTCAAGGCGACATGGCGCGCAAAATAGATTGCATCCTTACTTGACTGAATGACGTTCCCCATGACAACCTGGTCGATCAGCCGGGGATCAACTCCACTGCGCTCCAGAGCACCCTTCGCGGCCACCACGCCCAGGTCGATCGCGCTGACATCCGAGAGCGACCCTTGCAGCACACCAACTGGCGTCCTGGCGCCATCGATAATGTATACTTCACCTTGCATGACCAAACTTCTCCTGTATAAGCAACGGCAAATAACACACTCTACCTACCTCGTTTCTACGCTTCAGTGTAGCACCTGGCCAGAAAGTCTCGCAAGCCAGAGCACGCGTGATAAACTCACGCAGCTACGAAGAACTGGTGACTTTCAAAAAGCCCGGCTCTACACGAGCGAGAAAGCCGCTTCAGTGGCTACGAATCCGCAAACTTCTATGGTATAATGTCTACATGCACATCTTCCCAGGGTTCGCAGCAATGTAGAGGGTGAGGTGGATACACCAATTCTACGAAAAGGAGGTATGGTAGCAGTATTTCCCCAGGGTCCTTTTTAATCTATTCTCCATAAGATGTGTATTATCTCTCGCTATAAAGCGAGAGAAACCATCCATCAGGCGTATGGATGACTGTCCTACCTGGCCAGCGGGTACAGATGCCCGCAGAGTGACAAGCATGCTGGTCATCATGGCAGATGACCCCAGTCAGGAATGCACAAAGTATTGTGTACATGTAGTGCTAGTCTTTTAACGAAAGGTGGGAACTTCAATGGCCCAAATCGCAGCCGACCGCGTCGAATCTGTAGCAGTCCCCACGGCTAATCCTGCTCCCCTCGGGCTGAGCGCTTTTGCACTCACGACATTCGTCCTCAGCAGTGCGAATGCTGGTCTCCTCTCGGCACCCAATGTTGTGCTTGGCCTCGCTCTCTTCTATGGCGGTATCGTCCAGATCATTGCCGGCATCCAGGAATTCAGAGCAGGCAATACTTTTGGCGCCACCGCATTCTGCTCCTATGGCGGTTTCTGGTTAGCCTTCGGTTCCATTCTTATCCCGGCATTTGGCATCGCCGCAGCTTATACCAAAGCCGCGGATCTCCACACGGCGCTGGGCTTTTTCCTCCTGGGTTGGACCATCTTTACCGGCCTGATGTTCCTTGGCACTCTGAGGAGCAACCTGGCCCTCATGGCCGTCTTCCTGCTCCTGTTCCTCACCTTTCTGGCGCTGACAATCGCAGAGCTGGGTGGGGGCAGCGCCTTCGGGCAGATCGGCGGTTGGCTCGGCATCCTCACTGCGCTGGCAGCCTGGTATACCGCGCTGGCGGGCATATTGAGTTCCGGTCGCGCCAGCTTTACATTACCTGTCTTCCCGCGAAGTTAATCCCTGCTGTTGGAATAGTCACTGCGGAAAGCCTCCTGTGCATGAACAGGGGGCTTTCTGGAATTCTGACGCGAGGTAACGGCTCAATAGAAAGAGAAAAGCTTGACCATCCGCGAAAGCTACGTTATAGTGTCCCTCACAATAGATAATCGTTCAACGTGCGCTTGTATAGCCAATACCAATGTGGTTGCAACTATAGCTCTGTAGCAGCGCCCACAATTATTCAGCATACCGTGTGAGGGTTTATGACAACAACGAGTGAGACGCAGCAAACCGCTGACGCTCCTGCGAAAGATCTCTATGACTACCTGGTCGAACGTATCAAACAGGCGGCAGCCGCCTATATAACCCAGGAACACATTGACTGCGATAGCGCGCAATTGCCTATCCATCTGGATTTCTCAGCTCAGGCCAGCTTTGGCGACTATTCGCTCCCACTGATGGCCTGGGCCGGCAAGAAAAAGCTGGGTCGTTCCTCCATGGTGATTGCCGAAGCGCTGGCAGCCACCATTCGCGCTATGCATGATGCGGGCATCCAGGAGATCACCGTCACGAAGCCAGGCTACCTCAATTTCCGCCTCAACCATCCGGTGATGGGCCGCGAAATTATCGAGCGCGTCATGGAGGCTGGACCCGATTTCGGCCAGAGCGATAGCGGCGTGGGCACAAAAGTTGTCATTGAACATACAAACATCAATAGCAACAAGGCCGCGCACGTTGGCCACGTGCGCAACTCCAGCATTGGCGATACCGTCGTACGCATGCTGCGCTCCCAGGGCTACCACGTCGAGGCCCAGAACTACATCGACGATACCGGCGTGCAGGTCGCCGATGTCGTGGTAGGCTTTACGCTGCTGAAACAGGGCCAGTTGCCCATGCCAGAGGGCAACGAGCAGTTGCCGGATGAGCCATTCGACTACTACTGCTCGCGCATCTACGTTGCCGTGGGCAAAGCCTATGAAGAGCACCCGGAGTGGCTGGATATGCGGCGCGCCGTGCTGCACGCCATCGAGCACGGTGGGGAGCCAGAGAGCGATCCCGATTATCCGGTGCTGGCCGCCGACATCTCGCAATGGATCGTGCAGGCACACCTCAAGACGATGGCGCGCCTCAATATCTCCTATGACCTGCTGACCTGGGAGTCGGCTATCCTGCACAGCGGACTCTGGAAGCGCACCTTCGAGATGCTGCGGGACCGCGGCCTGCTGGAGAAGCCAGAGACCGGCAAGCTGGCGGGGTGCTGGATTTTGCCGTTTGGCGAGGGCGAGACGCAGACCGACGAGGGCGACCGCACCAGCGACAAGGTGCTCGTGAAGAGCGATGGCAACGCCACCTACACCGCCAAGGATATCGCCTACCAGCTCTGGAAGTTCGGCCTTACCGATGATCCGCAAGTTGGCACCCAGTTCCACTTCATCCCCTGGGGTCGCCAGCACGACGGCCGTAAGCTCTGGACGATGCGCATGCCCACAGATGAGACTGAGACCGACCAGGAAGCTGATCCCGCACGCTTCGGTCACGCGCAACGCGCCATCAACGTCATCGATGTGCGCCAATCATACGCGCAGCAGATCGTATTCGAGAGTCTGCGGCGCCTGGGATACACAGAGCAGGCCGATCACTCGACGCACCTGGCCTATGGCGTCGTGACCCTCTCCGCCGCCACTGCCGCGCGCCTGGGCATCGATACCTCCGATGGGCGCGAGTTCTATGCGCTCTCTGGCCGCAAAGGCCTGGAGATTAAGGCCGATGACTTGATTAACGCGGCTGTGGAGAAAATGAAGGAGGCCAAGCCGGACCTTTCAAATGAAACTGCGGCCATCCTGGCCTCCTCGGCGATCCGCTACTTTATGATTCGCTTCGGCCTGCAGCAGACCATTGCCCTGGATATGGATGAGGTGTTACGCCCCAATGGCGATACCGGCGTCTACCTCCAATATGCCTACGCGCGAGCGAATAGCATTCTACGGCGCCTGGAGGATGCAGAGTACGCGGTCCCTGAGCACCTGGAAGCCCTGCCCACTGAGCTAGAGCAGAGTGAGTGGGAGCTGCTGCGCCACATCGATGCCTACCCGCGCCAACTGGCCGAGGCCAGCGCGCAACTGGCGCCCAACACGTTTGCCGCCTACGCCTACGACCTGGCGTCCCACTTCAGCGACTTCTACGAGCATACGCCGCCCATGCTGAAGGAGACAGACGCGCAGGTGAAGGCCTTCCGCGCCTGGCTGGTGCAGACTACCATGCAGACCATGAACAATGTGCTGCGTGTGCTCGGCTTTGTCCCACTTGAACGCATATAGAATAGAGAGGAAACCACTATGACAGCCAAGAAACTACGCTTCGGCATCAAAACCGCGCAACAGCATACCACCTACGAGGAGATACTCCGCGTCTGGCTGGAGGCGGATCGCGTGCCAGCCATCGAACACGCCTGGGCCTTTGACCACTTTATCCCTCTGGGACCCGATCCAACTGGACCCCAGTTGGAAGGCTGGACGCTGCTCGGCGCCTTAGCCGCGCGCACAGAGCGCCTGCGCGTCGGCTTAATGGTCACCGGCAATACCTACCGGCACCCGGCCGTGCTCGCCAATATCGCGACGACCGTGGATATCATCTCCCATGGGCGGCTCGACTTCGGTATCGGCGCGGGCTGGAACGAGGTTGAGAGTAACATGTACGGCATCCCGCTCTATAAGCCGGGCGAGCGCATCCGGCGCCTGGGCGAGGCCTGCGAGGTCATCAAACTCTTATGGACCGAGACCGAGGCCAACTTCGACGGGAAATACTACCAGCTTAAAAACGCCTACTGCGAGCCAAAGCCTGTGCAGAAGCCCTATCCACCCTTCGTCATCGGCGGCGGCGGCGAGCAATTAACGCTGCGCGTGGTGGCCCAGTACGCCGCGATCTGGAACTTCGCCGGCGGCCCCGTCGAGGACTTCCGCCACAAGAACGAGGTGCTCGATACCCACTGCGTTGCCGTCGGACGTGATCCCGCCACCGTCGAGCGCTCGATTCAGATGGCGATTAATCCGAACGACCTGAGCATCACACGCAACGCGATACGGGATTTCGTTGAGGCCGGCGCAACACACATCATCTTAAATCTGCGCCCGCCCTTCCCGCAAGGCATCGTGCAGCGATTGGCCGACGAGGTGGCTGAGCCACTGAAGGCGGAGTACGCGGGTTAGGACAAGGAGCATCATGGTGTTTCCCAACAAGATGCAAACTATTCAGGATTTCCAGGACTTTCATCTTGTTGCATCAGTTAGCCCGTTTCTTTCCCGCTAATATTCACAGTGAGACATGGCGCCCGCAAGGGACGCCACTACACATTGACACCTTATGGAAATGAGGGCGCTCCCCTTTCCAACTCGGCACATGAAATTTGTCAGATCACTACTCTATTCTACATTACGAGCGACACTGGGCAATGTTACATCTTTCTCCTGTGCTTCGCTCATATTCATAAAAGAGCGGAACACGTTCACCAGGCGCGCAGGCGAATTGAAGTTCACGGCATGACCGGCGCCCGGTACCACCACAAGCTGGCCCGCTGGCAGCAGGCGAGTCACCTCCTCCACCCAATCCTGCGGCGCGATAGGATCGTGGGCGCCGCGCACAACGAGCGTGGGAATATGCATACGGGTCAGGTGCTCTTCCATAGGGTCCCGAAAGCCAGACTGTAATGTGCGCACGGTTCTGCGGATACCGGCAGCCACATATTCGCGTACCAGCACAGGCATATAGGAGAGCGGCTCGCGGGGCGCATCGCGCAGCAGCCGCAGCGTCGCCCTGGGTAGCGTGCGTGCGCGTGGGTCCATCGTCGGACCAATCAACACCGCGTGCGTGATACGCTCTGGATAGCGTAACGCGAAGTTGACGATGATCTGACATCCCAAAGAATTGCCAATAAGCACCGCCGACGGCAAGCCTATGGCCTGCATCCAGGCCGCCAGGGCATCGGCCAGCTCGGCGATAGTCAGAATATGCGCAGGCTTCGTGCTCTTGCCAAAGCCAGGCAGATCCGGCGCATAGACCCGGTAATAGGGGGCGAGGCGCACAGCAGTCGGGACCATATACCCGCTGGAAACCGATAACCCATGTACCAGCACCACCACTGGCTCATCACCGGGTACCGGATCTACCGAAGCGCGGAAATGCATGGACAACCCGTTGACGGTTACCCACTTGCTCTCTAAGCGACCTTCTTGCTGGCTCACGTTGTTGGCTTCCTATCTATTTTCGTGGGAGACGCAACTATGCATCAGCCTGTACTAAGCACGAGTCAACCAGCTTATCAGGTTCACCTAGAGGATTTCTTTCGCAGTCAGGAATCAGCGCTCCAGACATAGCAGGCCACACTCTAGCCCAATGGTTACTGCGGCAGTGCGATCGGCGACACCGAGTTTCCTGAAAATATGAATCAGATGGGTCTTGATGGTGGCCTCGCTGATATGCAGACCGCGGGCAATTTCCTTGTTGCTCGCGCCGCGTGCCACCAGAGTGAGAACCTCAATCTCTCGGATGCTCAGCGCCTCGCCAGCCGGTGCATGAATGTGCTGGAGCAGTCGTGTGGTGATCGAAGGCGCAAGCGCAGATTTTCCCTGCGCGACGGTGCGAATAGCTGGTCGCGTGGGCTGCCCTTCAGCAGATAGCCAATTGCTCCGGTCTCGAAGGTATCCAGCACACAAGTGAAACGACACTCCACCATTCGTATATTCAACAATCAACCGATCGGTTGATCACAACTCCTCCTCTTGTATGGTTTGATAGAGCTATGTTTTACTATAGTTGTTATCCCATCAAAACAAAGGAATGAAAATATGGAGAATAGCCCATCGGCACAAGCAGCCCTGGAAGCCCCGCAAAAAGCCAGTAGAAAGGCCACTATCCTGAGCCTGGCTAGCAGTATTGTGATTAACATCATCCTCCCTATCCTGATTTACCAGGCATTGAAAAGCTACACCACAGCCTCAGATTTCCTGGCGCTCGTACTTTCAGGCGTACCCTCTATGATTGATAGTATCGTCGGCATTATCCGCAGGAAACGTGTCGATCTGCTGGCCGGTCTTGCCCTGGCAAGTATTGTCATCTCTCTCATCCTCATTGCTCTGGGCAGCACCCCCAGGGTGTATCTGATACGCGAATCGTTCTTTACCGTGGCATTTGGGCTGGCATGCCTGGTATCGCTCCTCTTCCCCAGACCACTGATGTTCTACTTCGGTCGCCACTTCGCCACAGGCAATCAACCGGAGAACATCGCCTGGTTTGACTCACTGTGGCAGTACAGCACCTTCCGCACCTTGCAGCGCACATTGACGGTTGGCTGGGGCATCGGGTTCCTGCTTGAGGCCGCGATACGCATCTTCCTGGTACTCACCTTGAGTACGGCACAATTTCTGATCATCTCACCATTCGTCATCTACGGCATTATAGGGATACTTACTGCCTGGACGTTCCTCTACAGTCAAAGGGTACGCAAACGCGGCGCAGAAAGGTTGCAACGCTTAGCCGCAGAGCAGCCTGCTCCTGTCCCTCCAAACGCTTCATAAGTGCGTAATGCTTCAAAGGCTTCTATAGGATGCGTACAAAAACCTCTGTGGGAGAACGCCTGGTACGAAACATACGTTACGCCTCTGGATGAGGGTGCATATGCCCATGAAGGAGGTAATGAGTGATGGCTGTTTCCCAGAATGAGATATAGGCCTGATAATATTCCTGGGTGAACCCATCGAGGTAGGTGTTCCCCTGCGGAGTGAGGGCTGTCAACGTGTACGTGATACGCGCCAGGGTTGCCTGCGTTCCCTGAGCTTCACAGGATACCTCGATTCTACTCACATGAGAATCTGGCAATACATTGAGATAGCTCACGTGAGCCTGCTCTCTAGCATAGGCTATGATCGTCCAGATCCGAGTTGGTTCGTTGGCATGCTGGGTCGTGAAGACGGTGCCAGACTGAGCGACTCCAGAGGAAGGATAGAGCATTTCAGGGTCCCAACCCTGTACCCAGTGCTTTTCGCCAAGGGGCGAAAACAGGGGAAACACCTCATGAGGAGTGGCGGGCAGGTGAATGGTATGAGATCGTGTGACCTGCTGGGCGATAAAAACCGACACGGCAATCGTTTCCTTTCGAAATCATCTTCGCAGGCAGAGAGTAGCAAGTACAAGACGAACAGGCAGTATTCAGGATGGCTCAGTGTGTGCGGTCTGATCGACGAATCGATGGCTGGCACTGGCATCATAGTCCATCCCATACACTTCCTTGAGCTGTGCAATGCGCTTGAGGGTTTCCTCACCAAAGGCCTGTTTTTGCTCGAAAGCATGTAAAGCTATCCCTTCGAGCAAATCGCCAAGGGAAACGTCAAAATATTCTGCCAGAGCCTTAAGGACTTTGACAAGGTTCTTTTCCATGCGCGCGCCAATTTGCACGCGCTCAACGGGAATATGCTGCCCATGTGGATGGATATTTTCTTCAACCTGACCCATTATATTTCTCTCTTTCAGACTATGTCACCATGTTATTTTGGTAACAATATAACATGGTGACAGCAAAGAGTCAAGCCTAAGTACATTTAAGAAAGAAACGCGGAATGCACTTGAAAAGCCGTGGAACATCTGGCAGGTTCGTGCCGCTTTAGCTTATCAGCAAAGATGTTGTTGGAAGAAATGTAAACCCAACTGACCCATAGTGTTCCAGATCTCGCCTTCCCAGGGAAGAGAGGGGTCTTCACGTAGATTATGATAGGCATCCTGTATCGGAACGAAGGTCGTCTCGACCCCAACAGCCTGAAGAGCCTGGTACAGATGTTGCCCCTGTTCAAAAGGAACGGTCTCATCATGGGTGCCATGAACAATAAGAAACGGGGGCGCGTCAGAGGTGACATGTGTCATAGGGCTTGCCAGTCGCATCAAGTCTTTACGATCTTGAATGGTCCCTCCAAACAATTGAGTGACGGGGTGAGGAAGTGGAGCATCATTGAGCATCTCGCCACCCGGCAAGAGGAAGTCGCTTGGGGCACAGATGGTCATGACGGCTTGCACCTGGCTTGAGTAACCAGGAGAACCGCTGCTGCCCTCCAGTAAGGGAAGATCGGCGGTGAGACCGAGCAACGAAGCCAGGTGCCCGCTCGCCGAAGAGCCTCTCACGCCAATGCGTTCAGGATCGATGGAGTACTGTTGAGCATTCGCCCTGAGCCAGCGAATAATCGCCCTGGCATCGTGAAGCTGCGCTGGAAATGGCGCTTGCTGGCTGAGGCGCACTGAAGCGCTGACGGTTGCAAAGCCATGAGCCGCGAGGAAAGGATTGCCGCTGGGACTCATGGCCCACCCGCGATGAGCTTCGTTCCAGGCACTCAAGGGAATCTCGACTACGGTCGGTAACGGTTTGTCCGGCAGCGGGTACGGGTAAAGGAGATCGAGGTATAAGGGC
>JALYVR010000096.1:10390-11567 GCA_030853145.1 Chloroflexota bacterium
GGGGTAGGACGCGAAGAAACTAACATACATTTGACCTCTTGTCTTCTTAATCAGCATAGCAAAGAGTTGTAGCAAATCTGCTTGGCACCGGGTAGCTTACAACGGTGATGCAAAATACACAAGAGATGAGTTTTGCTCCTATTCCTACATCTCCTCCGGCAGGGGTGGACGTACACATTCTAAGGCGCGCTTATGGATTGCCCCAAACTTCCGATAATTTTCTCTGCCTAATTCAAGACTCATATGGTTGGGACCGATCAGGCGGTTCACGCCGGCGTCCAGATTATCCTGGCCATCGTCTTGCCAGTAACACACGGGACAGACCGCGTATGCTCCACGCGCGCTTAGCGTTATAAAATTACAACAGGGACAGCGATATTTCCCCCCTGCTTCGGGCTGAGGCTCGGGCTGAGGCCAGGACCTGCCAACGACCGGCCGACTTTGCAGATCCTCCCATTCCTCGTGTGCAAACTCCTCGCTATGCTCCGCGATGCGCGCAAGCAGCTCGTCGAGCCGCTGGTAGTCACTGGTGAGAGTGAGTAAGGAAAATCCTAGTCTCTTGCGCTCATCTCGATAGAAGATGGAAGGTCCGGTAAGGGTGAAAATATCTTTCCAGCGCACGTCTTCAATACGATTGCGCCAGAGCATTTTTTTGACCTGGAGCAGACCGTCTGTGCAAACAATCACACGCGTGCTCTGCGCCTGGCGGACCTGTAGGCCGTACATCACTCCTCCCTGGAACACGGCATAGATACTGGCGAGCCAAGCAGGCAAGAGAGCATCGGGCCGGAAATGAGGAAGTTGGCTCAGTGTAAAGATCAGAGTAACAAGACCTATGCCCAGGATGAGCAGGCCGACCAGGCGCATAAAGCGGATAGGGCCGGGCTTCAATCGATAGACCGCCAGGGGCCTACCAAGCTGCTTGACCTCACTCAATTGATAATCTTCATCGGAAAATGTATTCTGGTCCACCATTATACAGGAGAAGCTCCTCTCTCACGTGATGTACCTCTGAAATGTTGGGCGAGGGTCAGGGTGGAGCCGGAACATCGGAGGGTGTAAAATAAAGTGTGTAAGTTGGTTATCAGTGGAAGAGCTTAGAAGAAGAAAAGTGGAGGAGGAAACAGATGACCATTCGACCAGAACTACTCGACGAACTGCTCAAAGAGTACCAGAC
>JALYVR010000705.1 GCA_030853145.1 Chloroflexota bacterium
GCCGTCTCCCAGCCAGCACACCACCCCCTGGAAAACGCCTTTTTAAGACATCATTGCTTTTTAAGAGGGGAGATGGAAGGCATACAACGAAAAATCGTCAGAGCCTGCATAGAGGATGCCATTCATCACAATAGGTACTGAGAAGACGCTACCTCCCGTCTGATATGACCACAATACCTTACCGGTCCTGGCATTAAAGGCATAGACCTTCCCCTCAAACGAACCTGTATAGACCACATCGTTGGCAGTGGATGGCGAGGATGAAGGCTCGGTTGGCAACCCCCCTGTTGTCGTAGACCACAATTTCGCACCTGTCTTAGCGTTGAAGGCCGAGATATCACCTGCATACGCATAGACAATACCATGAGCGACAGACAAGAGCGTCGAGGGACCACCATCGGGAACACCTTTGTCCATACTCCAGATGATAGCTCCTGTTTTGGCATTGAAAGCGTAGAGAGTAGGAGTATTGTTGAAAATCGTGAGACCGACGCCGACATAGAGCGTACCATTCGCTACTGCCGGTGTAGTATAGACACCACTACCACCTGGAATAGAGACGGTCCAGAGCTGCCTCCCCGTCGTGGCATTGAACGCATACAGTTGGCCATCGAGCGTCCCCTGGTAGAGTATCCCCTGACTGACTACAGGGGAGGCATCTGTTCCTCCGGCCAATGTCTTTGTCCAGGTAGTTTTGCCGTTACTGCCGTTGAATGCATATAACTGACCATCAACCCAGTTTTCATAGACCAGGCCATTGGAGGTCGCGGGAGAGGCATCTGTGGAGGTAATACCACCAGAGGAAGCTACCCAGAGTTTTGCCCCTGTCTTAGCGTTGAAGGCGTAGAGATTCCCATCAGCAATATCAGGAGCGACGTAGACTATACCATTGGCCACCGCCGGGGATGATGTTTCAGTGTTTCCTCCCGCAGTAGCACTCCAGATTTGTGCTCCCGTTTGCGCATTATAGGCCTGTACCTGCTCGCCGGCACAAACGTATAGACTACCATTCACAATTGCTGGTGAGGAACGAACCGCCGCCGAGGAGGTGCCAGTAGAGGTTTTCCAATCAAGTACTAGCTGTGATACGTTTTGAGAACTAATAGTAGTTTCGTGAGGATTGAAATTAGTTCGCTGTGGACCGAACCCGAGCATGGGCCATGCATTTGAACTGGACGAGCTACGCGCATGATGGACACTATAGGCATTGACGCGCCCGAATCCCGCGAAGGATAGGCCGATAACGACAGAGACAACCAATAAAATTAGGAGGCTCCTGCGATAAGAGGGTTGCCACATGGGCTTTGTCCTTTCAATAAAGTATGTGTTGATTTCTCTCGGTGCTGAAAAAAAATCAGTGTCTGCTTCTGCAGTATAGTTGTTTGCGGTCGCAAAGAAAATATCGCCTGACTTATCGATATGGTTCCGCAGGCAGCGCTTCTGTCAGGATTACCGCTGTAGCTTTTTTAACGCCCACTCAATGACCCCGCCTGCAAGGACGCTCACGCCAAGCAGCGCGATTACCAGCAGTACCCGGCTATGCGCTGTTTCGATCTGGAGCGCCCGCGCTTCGGGATATTCTGTTAGAGAACGGTCCGCCGGCTCTTTCCGGCTCAACGCCATATGCAGCACCTGCGCGAGATGCAGGGCGCGACGTCCGGTCGTCTGAGCAATCTGCTCCTGGCAACTGAAGCCGTCAGCAATGATCAGCGTATCGGGGGCGGCGGCGCGCACGGCAGGGAGCAGCACGCGCTCGCCTGCCTTGATCGATACCTCGTAGTGCTCCTTCTCGAAGCCGAAGGAGCCGGCCATGCCGCAGCAGCCCGAATCGAGCACCTGGAAATCCAGTCCCAGCCGTGCCAGCACTGCCCGTTCATCTTTCATCTTCATGACGGCCGCGTGATGGCAGTGCGCGTGTACGATGGCCTGGCCCTCAAGCTGCGGGAATTGGTACTCCGGCACGACTTTTTCGAGAAATTCGCTCAACAGGAAGGATTGCTTGCTGAGGCGTCGGGCATCCAGGTCGTTAGGGAAGAGGTTGAGCAGCTCGTCGCGGAAGACGGCCACGCAGCTTGGTTCCAGGCCGACGATCGGCATGCCCGCGGCGATCTGTGGGCGCAGCGTGTCGAGGACCTGGCGTAGCAAGCGCTCGGCGAGATCGAGCATGCCAAAATCGTAGAGTGGCCGACCGCAGCAGAGCGATGGCTGCGGGACCTCGACATGATAGCCCAGCGCTTCGAGCACCTCGACGGCGGCCTGCGCGACCTGTGGGTGCAAATAGTTGTTGAAGGTGTCTGGCCAGAGCAGCACGCTGGGCGCGCCCACTTTGCGCGGCCCACGTTGCTGGAACCATTGCTTGAAGCTACGCGCGGCGAACCTGGGAATGCGGCGCTGGGGAGCAATGCCCAGCGCGGCTTTGGCGATAGCGCGCAACACCGGCGCCTGGGTGAAGAAGTTGACCACAGCGGGCGCGAGCGCGGCCAGCCGGGCCCACCAGTAGATCAGGCCCATTGAGTAGGCGGTGATCGGTCGTAGGCGGCCCTGGTAGTAGTGCGAGAGAAACTCCGCCTTGTAGGTCGCCATGTCGACATTCACAGGGCATTCGGCTTTACAACTTTTGCAGGCCAGGCAGAAGTCCAGCGCCTCGCGCACATGCTCATCGCGCCAGCCATCTTTGAGGGGATCGCCCTGTAGCATTTCGAAGAGCAGGTGCGCGCGTCCACGCGTTGAGTGCTGCTCTTCCCTGGTGACCATGTAGCTGGGGCACATCGTGCCGGCCTCGGTCTTGCGGCACTTGCCAACGCCGACGCAGCGCAGGGTGGCCATGGCGAAGCTACCGCGCTCCTCCGGGAACTTGAAATGCGTGTGTGGCTGCGGCGGGTTGTATGACGTGCCCAGGCGCAGGTTTTCATCGAGGCGATAGGGGGTCACCACCTTGCCGGGATTCATCTTCCATTCAGGGTCCCAGATGGCCTTGAACTCGCGGAAGGCCTCGATCAGCTCGCTGCCGAACATCTTCGGCAGCAGTTCCGCGCGTGCCTGGCCATCAC
>JALYVR010000706.1 GCA_030853145.1 Chloroflexota bacterium
CCGGGCGTATCGTACCACACTGTTAACAGGTTCTTGCTACCGTTGTTCCACAAAAACCACAATATTTCCAGTGGGCTGGAACCTCCTGGTGACAGGCAGAACACAGAACGAGTCCTTCCTCAAATGATTGTATGGCCGTCCCATCAAGGGTCGCTCTATGATCAAAGAATGGCTCTATCAACGGTAACTGCTCAATGTGTTCAGGCCGGCAGACCGTCGTCAGCACCGCCATCGCGGGACACGCATTGCATCCGTTTATCTCACTCCGCAACTGATGCTGCCACGACTCGCATACATCTTTCATCTCTGGGCGCGCTAAGGCTCCAAGCTCGTCGAGGTACAAAATACAAGGCGTTGCCTTGTTCCCCTGTTCAAAGAAGTCATGGATCATGCGACGCCCACGATGTGCTTGCGTCTCCTCTTCTGCTTGATACGATGTATGGGGCACATGAACATCGCCAAAAATTCCTCGAGTGCCACCACCTGATGTACGTGTCATCTCAAAGAGGAGAGGAAGAGAGAGGAAGAGAAACGGGACCCCAGCTTCGCCAGCAATTGCACGTCCAAGAAGCGTCCGAGCATTGCCAGCAAGACCAACCAGAAGGAGCCCATAGAGATACGAACGCATATTCTGCCGAACAAGCTGCGGGTTCCTGAGAAAGTCTATCACTTCTCTGAGTTCCTGCTTCACATCATAAAATCCCGCGATATCCGAGAAGAGCACGGTAGGACGCTCGAAACGGCTCAGAACGCTGGTGGAGCCCCCATGCACAACTTGCCGCCGGATACGTGAAAAGATGTACTGATCCATGGTTGCCGTGTAGGCACGCCCCGAACACTCCATAATATAAGAGGGGACGCTACTCCCTGCGTTGACCAGGAACAATGCGAGAAGAGGTTGCAGACGCTGATGGCGCACACTCCCCAGCAATATATGCTCTGGTTGGAGACTTGAAACGTGCTGGTACGCGGCAAATGAGATCGCCCACTCCAGACAGGCGTAGGCCTCTTTGGACAACGGGAGGTCCTTTCCATCTCCTCTTCTCAGCGTATTGTGAGGAGGGAACGCGGTTGCCACCCGTGTGCGAAGCACTGCTTGATTGAGTCTCAGTGCGCTGAACGTCTCCGCGAGCTGTTCATCGTCCTGAGCGAGGACCCCAAGAAAGAGATGCTCTGGCGAAACCTCGCTTGCATTCATGCGAGCAGCCTCATCTTGTGCCGCAGAAATGACTTCACGTAGTGCTGGTGTGGCGTGCTCTTGTTCCAGTAGAATGGTTATGGTGTTACTCATGCATATGCCCCTTCTCACTGCTCTTGTCTCAGAGAACAAACGGCACTTACACTGCAGGATGCCCTGCATTGCCTTTATGCTCTCCATGCGTCGGCGATATCCGTTCGAGTGTTACTCGCGCGGCAATGGTCTGGGAGCTGATAGGCAATGTGACCAGGAGCACGCCGTTGCCATAGGAAACATTCGCGTGTTCCGCATTGACGGCAACAGGCAGATCCAGTTCACGGTGGTATGGTCCAAAGCTCCACTCATCTAGCAGCAGTTCCTTCACCTCTTTGAGGAGACCACGCAGGTCTCCATGGAGAATCAGACGGCCCTGTGTCGTCACCTCAACCACGATATCCGCGGGTTCCAGGCCGGGCATGGGAGTGACAATCATGATCCGGTCAGATGTTCGATACATTTTCACAGGAATGTGTTGGTGCTTCGGTTGCTCGTGCATATGTGTTCCCTTTCTCTTGCGTCAACTGCGTGCTGTCTTCAGGTAGAATAATGCGCGCTCCCGGCGGAAACGTGATATAGGCCCAGGCGCACTGAAGTAGCACGATGAGGCGATTAGAATTTGCCATTATAGAGGAATAAGCCATCTAACGCACCACCGGTGCCTAATGTCAAGTACCTGCTGGTTTGGCTCATACGCACTTTTATTGTTAAAAGCTCATTGGTATGGTAACTTGAAAGCCTTCATCCGCACTAGCAACGGTTTCGTGGTCCATACTCATAGCCCAACAATACCAGTAGCACCAAAAGTACGTAACCAGCCCACCAGCTCCCCTTGAAACGATCATCCCATTGTGGTATAGTAGAGGATATATAGTTGCATGTATGTGCAGGTATACACAGAAATGGGGTACGGAAATGACGACACGACCAGTCAGGGCCTTTGGTCGAGATGAGGTCTCGCGGGAGGACATGTGCTCGGAGCGCGCGATCCATATAGAGGATCTGTTCGCGGTGCGGCACACTATGCTCGCAGCGGGAAGCGCGGCCCGGCTGGCGGGACTGTTCTCCGTGTTGAGCGACCCGACGCGATTGCAGGTAGTCTACGCGCTGCTGCGCGCTCCCCAGGGAGAGTTATGCGTGTGCGACCTGGCGGCCGGCCTCGGTCGGGACGATACTACCATCTCTCATCAACTGCGCGTCCTGCGCAACCAGCAAATCGTCGCCATGCGTAAAGTCGGGCGCGTCGTCTACTACCGCTTAGTGGATGAGCACATTCGCCAGTTGCTCGAATTGGGCCTGACACATATCAGCGAGCCGCAACTCAGCATGCCTGTCGCAGTCACGCAAACTGGGGAGGAGGTGCTGGTATGAGCCACGAACATAGCGAGCATCATCACCACCACAATCACGCGCATGGCCTCGCCAAAAATAGCCTGCGCCTGGCCTTCTTCCTGACCATGATTATCCTGGTCACGCAGCTCGTGGGCGGCCTGCTGGCACACTCCCTGGCACTGCTCTCCGAGGCCGGGCATGCCGTGACCGACATCTTTGCACTCGGCCTGGCCTGGTTTGCGGCGGTACAGGCCGAGCGACCTGCCAATGCGCGCAAGACATTCGGCTATCACCGCGTGGGCATCCTGGCGGCCTGGGTCAACGCTGCAACGCTCATCGCTATCGCGCTGGCCATCCTGATCGAAGCCGTGCAGCGCTTCCAGCATCCTGAAGCCGTGCAGCCCCTGATCATGTTCATCACCCCGGTCGTGGGCATCAGCATCAACCTGTTCATCGGCTTCGCCTTGCAGCGCGAGGGTCACAG
>JALYVR010000707.1 GCA_030853145.1 Chloroflexota bacterium
GCATACCCATAGATAGGCGCCGCAGGCGGGATCGTACACTTGGTCGATTCATATGTCTCTCTTCCTTCCCTTGAGCCGGGCGTAAGATCTCATATATGGAAAACACCTTACCAGGCTCTCTATATTTACGCCCATACTATCTCATACGTTGTACTTGTTTGTATCTACAATATTCCTACGTTCCGATCTGATTTTATGATACACCTCGACTGTGTAGGAGAAATGACTTTTCCAGGATCATGGACACGACTCTCTCCATGAGTTACCCCAAATTTTTCGAACGGACGTTCGAGAGCCGTTCTATCCCCTTCTCAAGCGGGGTTGCAAGGGGCTTGCAGCCCCTTGCCGGAGGTGGCGGGGTGTCCCCGCCCCTTTTTCTTCTCTCTTCTCGCCGCCTGCGGCGGCGAAGAAAAGGGAGAAAAAGCGTTTATCGGGGACACCCCGAACCTCGGCAGGGACACTCCGTTCCCTGCACCTTCGTTTTTTGAATGGGTGTTTCAAAAATTCGGGGTAACTCATGAGGGGCGACTTTGTAGGGACAATGACTTTTTTCTCAACGCTATTGACACGTATGTGCATCCAGTGTAGTATATAGAACAGATATTCTATTAACGAGCCAATGCCGGCAAGCGAACTAGCGAAGGGGGTTACACCGTGGGCGCCACGCAGGTGAGGAGAAAGACAAAGCCAACAGCGTATGAGCTTGATATCGATAGCGAAGATGATGTCTATGTAACGCGTACCCCCAGCAGCACGCGGCGCTATATGCCGCCGGCACAGCACGATACGCTTGAAGAGCCAGTGACCCAGCCGGGTCCATTCATCCAGCGGCGCGCGAGTATGAAGCCGCATAGCAGCAGTGGCACTACATCGAAAGCTATTACACCGCCGAAACAGCGCACATCACAGCGTTTCCCACTGACGACCCTTGTGTTAGGCATGCTGGTAATGGGCGCACTCGTTGTCGGCCTGAGCTATTTCGGCTCCTGGTGGCAGATTCACCAGGATGATGTGCAGTACGGTCGGCCGCGCACATACCAGATGGATGCAGTGGTTGGACACGACGATAGCCCGGCCAACAAAACTCACTTTATCTTTATGAACCTCAATCGCCATGTCACGATCATCGAGTTCCCAGGTGGCGACTCAACCCACCCTCACATCTACACAGGCCCCACACTCTTCGGCGATGGCCAGGACCTCACACCGGTGACAGGCACTATACGCGACGTGAACGGGGATGGCAAACCCGACCTGATTGTCTATATACAAGACCAACACTTTGTGCTCATCAATACCGGCACCACATTCCGCCCACTCCAACCCGGAGAACACGTCAGCGTATGATATATACCCCGGCGATTTCGTGTAGGGGCCCCGCTCGTCTGCGCCTATGTGGCAAGCCACGTCCTACGGGATGGGCGGTGATAGCAAGCCCTTGGCCTTCTCCAGATGCTGCTTATCGTGCTCCCAATCCTCTTTGCCGTCCTCGTCAAGCTTGATCGGCGTCTCCAGTAGCACGGTGGCATGATCGAGCCGGGCATCGGAGAGCAGCGCTCGTAAGCCCTCCAGGGGAATGATGCCCTCGCCCAGGCGCGCGTGGACATCGCGATGGCTGCCCAGGGCCTTCTCGGTATCGTTCAGGTGAATCACTTTCAGGTCCGCTAACCCGATGCTCTCGTCGAAATTTTGCAGAACGCGCTGGACGCATGCCGCATCGGAGATATCGTGGCCCGCGCCCCACAGGTGCGCTGTATCGACGCAGACACCCAGGCGCGCCCGGAACTGCGGCAGCAGATCCAGCACCGCGCCGATCTGCTCGAAGCTATGCCCAAGTGAGTTGCCGGCGCCAACATCGTTCTCCAGGAGCAGTTCTACCTCCGGCGGTGTTTCGGGCAAGATAATGGTCAGCGCCTGGGCGATACGCGCGATCCCCGCCTCCACACCAGACCCCCGGTGGCTCCCAGTATGAAAAATGACATACTTCGCGCCCAGCGGCACCCCGTGCTGCAAGGTCCAGCGCAGCAGCCGGATGGACTTCTGCCAGATCACATCATCGGGCGAGGCCAGATTAATCAGGTAGGGAGCGTGGATCGTCACCGGGTCGAGATCAAGGGTGCGTGCGGCCTGCGCGAATGCAGCATACGCTGTCGGATTGTCCGCTGGCGGCTGCCAACCCGTGGGATTGCTGGCGAAAATCTGGATGGCGTCGCAGCCGATCTGCCGCGCAGTCTCGGCGGCCTTGATGGGCCTGGAATTGATGGGCATGTGGCGTCCAATACGCATGGTCTCGCTATTCCTGCCCTTCTCCGTTGAGTTCGGAGCCGCCCTCGAACGGCTGCACCTCGCTATGCGGCAACTGATCGAGATCGGTCAGACCGAACTGCTGTAAAAATTCGGGCGTGGTAGCGAACAGCGCGGGGCGGCCAACCGCCTGCGCGCGACCAACCTCCGCCACCAGGCCATGCTGTATCAGGCTCGCCAGGGCGCGATCGCTGTTCACGCCACGGATGGCCTCGATCTGCGCACGCGTCACCGGCTGGCGGTAGGCGATCACCGCCAGCGTCTCCAGGGTCGCGGCAGTCAAGCGAGCGGTCATGGGCAGGCCCAGCAGCGCCGCGACATAGGCGGCGTTCTCAGGGGCCGTTACAAGCTGCACCTGCTCCCCCAGGCGTTGCAAACGTACTCCCCGCCCCTGGCTCTCCAGTTGCTCTCCCAACAACTGCAAGCCGCGCGCCAGCCGCGCGTCATCCACATCCAGCAACTTGCGCAACTCGGAACGCTCCAGCGGACGCCCGGAGACAAAGAGCAGGCTCTCAATCGCCGCCGCCAGCCGCGCATCATCGACGGCCGGCTCACGCACGGCGTCGCGCGCTATCCGCGCTCGCTGATGCCCATTTGTGGTGTGTGCTATTACCTCTTCTTGCATAGTGAGGCGATTATATCATAGAACAGAAGCAGGGAATAGACCACAAAGCCTTGCACAAGTCACGCGCCCTTCGTAGCTGCGTGATTTATCACGCGAGGGCAGACT
>JALYVR010000708.1 GCA_030853145.1 Chloroflexota bacterium
TCGCCACCGATGCCGATGTCGACGGGCTACATATTCAATGCCTGCTGTTGACGCTGTTCCACCAGGAATTCAGCGAGCTGATCGAGCGCGGGCATATCTATATCGCCTGCCCGCCGCTCTACTCCGTCAAGTACAAGGGGAAAGTCACCTGGTTGCTGGACGACGAGGCGCGCCAGCAGTTTCTGAGGACGCATCCCGACGCCCAGGGCCTGGAGTTCAAGCGCTTCAAAGGCCTCGGCGAGATGAACCCCAAGGAGCTGCGCGACACGACGCTCGCCCCGGCTCATCGCACGCTCAAGCGCGTGACCATGGAGGATGCCGTGCTGGCGGCGCAACTGGTGATGGAGCTGATGGAAGACCGCAACGCGGAGGCCCGGCGCACGTTCCTGGCCGAGCATGCGCGCAAGATCAAAGAGCTTGACGTATAGCATAAAGCCCTACGATAGAGGATAAAGAGAAGATGGCCCGTAGTATTGCAGAGAACACAGCAGAGACCGGGAATATCCGCGAAGAGGATTTCTCGGTGATTATGGCGCAGGCTTTCGCCACCTATGGCCTCTCGGTCGTGACCGACCGCGCGTTGCCCGATGCGCGCGATGGCCTGAAGCCGGTCCACCGGCGTATTCTCGCGGGTATGCGCGAGGCGCGCTACCTCTCCAGTCGCCCCACAGTTAAGAGCGCCGAGGTAGTGGGCCTGATCCTGGGGAATTATCATCCCCACGGCGACGTCTCGGTGTACGAGGCTGCCGTGAGGATGGCCCAGCCGTTCACCATGCGCTACCCCTTGATCGAAGGTCAGGGCAACATGGGCAGCGAAGACGGCGATGCGCCTGCCGCCTATCGCTACACCGAGATGCGCCTCTCTCCGTTCGTCGAGGCGCTGATGGCGGATATGGAGTGCGATACCGTGCCGCTGCACCCCACCTACAAGCAGGATCCACGAGTCGTCGAGCCAGATTACCTGCCGGGTCGTATCCCTCCCATCGTCAATCCCTCCAGCGGCATCGCCGTCGGTCTCTCCACGAACATCCCGCCGCACAACCTGACTGAGGTGCTGCGCGCCTGTATCGCGTTGCTCGACCAGCCCAATATGAGTCTTGAGCAACTGATGACCTATATCCAGGGACCGGATTTCCCCCAGGGTGGACGCATCATGGGCATGGATGGCATTAAGGACTATTTCACCACCGGCAAGGGCAAGATCAGCGTGCGCGCCGAGGCGCGTGTGGAGGAGACCCCGCGCAGTCGCTCGCTGGTGATAGTGCAGATTCCCCCCATCGGCCGCGACAAGGTGAAGGTTTCCATTGCCGAAGCCATCAATGCCGGAAAGCTGGAAGGGCTGATGCCGGACCTGCGCGACGAGAGCGATACCGAGAAGGGCACGCGTATCGTGCTGGATCTGCGTAAGGACGCGGACCCGGCCCAGGTGTTGTCGAAGCTGTATAGCGAGACGGATTTGCAGGTCTCGCTCTCGTTCCAGGTGGTCTATCTCTTTGGTGAGCCAATGCAGGCCGCGCGCCAGCCAAAGCAGGTAGGCCTGCTCGAACTGCTCACCTACTGGAACGCGCACCAGGTCGATGTGCTGACCCGCCGCGCCCAGTTCCACCTGCGCAAGGCACAGGAGCGCCTGCACATCGTCGAGGGTTTGATGGTGGGCGCGGCACATGCCGATAAGATCGTCAGGATCTTCCAGCAGGCCGAGGACCGCGCCGAGGCACGCAAGCAGATCGAGACTACCTACAAGCTCACGCCAGTGCAGTCGGATGTCATCGCCTCGATGACGCTGGCACAGGTGACGCGCCTGGATGCCAGCAAGTATACAAAAGAGAAAGAGGACCTCCGGGTGCGGATTAGCGAGCTGGAGAACCTGCTGGCGGATCGCAAAGCGCTGATCACGCAGCTCAAGAAGGAAATGCAGCAACTCAGCAAGCAGTTTGGCGACGAGCGGCGCACCACGATCGACGTGGCGGGCCAGGCCAACCAACCGGTCAAAGAGGTGGCCAGTTTACACGAACGTGTGCCGGTGGCGATCGCGCTGACGCGTGCCGATGCGCTGAAGGTGCTGCCGCCGGAGACGTATAGTCCGAAAGTGAAAGAAGGCGCCAGGCTGGCCTACACTCCTGTGCGTGGCGATGAGCAGTTACGCCAGGTGGTCGCTGCGACTACGCAGGACTTCGTGCTCTGCGTCAGCGCGACAGGCCGCGTCTTCCAGGTACTGGCGCATCGCATCCCCGCCGGGACGCGTTCGGCGAAGGGCGAACCTGCCGGCAAACTGCTCGAATTGCTGCCAGGCGAAGAGGTGGTGAGCATACACCCGCTGGAGTCGCACGACGAGGACCGCTATCTGGTGATCTTTAGCAAGCTGGGGAAGGTGAAGAAGTCGCCCTTGAGCGAGTACAAGACGGTGGACGTTGACGGCTTCCAGGACATGAAGCTGGCCGACGGCGATAGCGTCGCGGCGGCGCTGATCTCGCGCGGGCAGGGCGAGTACTTCGTCACTGCGGATAACGCGCAGACCCTGCGTTTCAGCGATGAAGTCGTGCGTGCTCAGGGTCGCGGCGGCCAAGGTGTGGCGGCCATAGCCCTGGCTCCGCATGCCAGGGTGGTCAGCGCCTCCTACCTGGATGCTGGGAGCCAGCTAGAGAGCGCCGATTTCTTGAGCCTGCTCGTGGTGACAGGAAGCGGCTACCTGAAAAAGGTTCCCCTGGGCCAGTATCCCCAGAAGGGCCGGGCCACAGGCGGCGTGGTCACAACCGAGCTGCTTGAGAAGGAGCGCGTGCTGCTGACGATGATTATCAACGAGCAGGACCAGCTTCTACTGATCTGGAAGGGTCCAGATAGCGGCGAGCAGGTCACTGTTGTGAAGGCGGCGGAGCTGAAGACGTTCCTGCGCCCGAAGCGTGGCGCGCAGATTGTGGAGGGTCAGGTGCTGGGCGTTCTAGAATTAGGCCCAGGATCGGTGTAAAGGCCAGCGGATCGAACGCAGAAGGTATTGAAACTAGTACATTGAGGCGGGGAAATATCC
>JALYVR010000709.1 GCA_030853145.1 Chloroflexota bacterium
GATCAACGCCACAAAGGTGATCGCGAAGTAGAGTTCGCCGAACTTGATATCGCCCAGAAAGCGTCCATAGGCAATCGTGAGCAATAACGTGGACGCCCAGGTGATGGCCTGCCCGGCGAGCGAGATCACGGTATTATTGACCACCCGGCGCAGATTATTCATCTTCTACCACCTCTTCTGTGAAGGCTACCTTGTATGACGCGAGAAAGGGCCACGGCTCCATCTCCCAGGGCAGGCAAGGGGTCGTACCAGGCTAATACTGAGAAGACAGTTTTGCCCAGCAGCGAATGCAGGTAAGCTCGTGGGCTGGTAATGCCCGCGCGTATCTCCTGCCAGCCTGCAGGAACATCGGTCAGGCAACGTATCCAGTGGTGATCATAGCGCGGTTTTATAGGAATAGGCGCGTACCCGTGCATATCTCTATAGTGGACCGCGGGAAAATCCAGCCCACAGGCGATGCACAGCGTGTGCCAGCCCCAGGGGCGCACGTTGATATCGAGGAGTTTATACTGCTTGTCCCGCAGATCATACTTGAATTCAACCTCGACCATCCCTGTGACGCGCATGAAACGCAGCAAGTGCTCGGCAGGCGCAAAGAGGGCTGGTATCTCGATAGCTTCAACGAAGCTGCTGCCCAGCCCATAGTCGATAGGATACTGCCGTGTGCGCCTGGCGCTCATGCGCAGGATGGTTTCGCCCTCTTTACAGTACGCCGCTACCGAGAACTGAGTAGCGCCGGGACCGGGGATGACCTCCTGCACCATAATCTCCGCCGGACACAGAATCGTAGCCGCGAAGCGATAGTGCGTGCGCAACTCCTCAAGGGTCTGCGCGGGCAACGCCTTGAGCCGGGTCGCGTACTGCAAGTGTGTGGAGATGGCGGGCTTGATGATCGCTGGGAAGCTAATCCCCAACGTGGCGAGTTCGCCCTCGTTCGCCGGATACCAGGTCCTGGGATAGGCCACCCCCACTTCTTGAGCCATCTGATACGTCAGGCGCTTGTCGAGCGCCCACTGGATGACATCCCATGCCTGTGTGACGAGTTGATAGATGTTGGCGAGCTGCCCGCTATTGCGCGCCACCAACTCCACAGTTTCATCCTGCGCTGGAATGAGCAGCCAGCCCTCTAAGTGCAGCTTTTTGCCAGAGTTGAGCAGAAAAGACAGAAAGGCCTCGCCCTCCATTGGTCCATGCCAGCGCAGCCGCCGCTTGACATAGCGTGAGAACCAGGCGGCGCGGGGGTGATTATCGACCACGATGCAAGGGATTCCGCGCCGTCCCAGACTTCGCACGACGCCTAAAGCCTTGAAGTCACTACCCAGCACGATGGCTCCGGGCATGGTGCGTTGGTGTGGCATGGGATCTGTCCTTTCCTGCCGGCGCTATGCCGCTCGGGCCGCGTGTTGGGCGATTTGCACAGCCGCGGTTTTTGATCCCACCACGAAGCGGCAGATTGGCCCGAATGTGTGGCCCGCCAGCGCGCCGCTGAAGTAGAGATGCGGCACCGATGACTCGTACCACTCGTTCAATAGCGGTCGTCCACCGTGTTCCTGAATTTTCCGGTGCAGAAGCTCATCAATAAATGTAAGCTTATGAATATCAGGCTGATATCCGGTCCCCATGAGCAGGTGATCGACTTCGCGCGTGCTGCCATCGCTCAATTCAAGACATACCCCGTCTCCCTGCACCGTGGCTCTGTGTACCTCTGTAGAAGGGGTGATACGTAGGTGACCCTCGACCCTGGTCCGCAGCCACGTGGCCCCGGCCGGGCGCACTGCGCGCTGGTCTATAAGCTGGCGCGCTCCATCAGGCAGGCGACTGAATACGACCGGGAATGCGATCAGCCAGTTTATGCCTGGAGGTCCGACATCGCTGGGTGGGTAGAAGAGGTGCCGGGCCGGACCTGTTTTGGTGTACAGCTTACGGTTGATCCATAGCACAGGGCCACGCGCAATGATCTCAACATCAGCGCCAGCCTCGTGCGCCATGGCGGCGTACTCCAGGGCCCCTTGCCCGCTGCCTATGACCGCCAGCGTGCGTCCTTTGAAACAGGAGAGGTCGCCATGCGCCTGCGTATGCGTTGCCAGGCTGGCCGGCAGCGCGCGCGCGAAGGCCGGGATACGCGTAAAAGGGGCGATCCCAGTGGCAATGATCACCCGGCGGGCCTTGACGGTACGGCCATCGGCCAGGTCGAGGTGAAAGCCCTGCCCATCGTGTGCCAGTAACCGCACATAGGTAGGATCAACATCTGGCGCCGTGCGTTGTTGGAACCAGGCGCCGTAGTCAAGAAAGCGCGGCAAGGAGATAGGTTCCTGCTGGGAGATGTTGGCGGCCGCGTAATAGCGGGAGATGCTGTATTTGCTGCCGGGATCTGAGAGGCTGGAGGCGCTCCATACCGACTTCAAGTACAGTTCCGCTGGCATGCCTTGCCAGAACTCCATCGGCTTGCCAAAGACCCGTGTGGGTATACCTCGTGACTTCAAATGCGCTGCTATGGAAAGCCCGTAGGGGCCTGCGCCAATCACTACAGTAGGGGTATCGTTTTTCATTTCTGTAAAGCTGCCTTCTTTATAAGGTAGTGAGCAACTACCTGGTTTGCAGGTGGATCAGCATAACTTGGAGATCACCTGCCTACGTTTGGGTCCTGCTCCTGCTACATTACCATCGGCATGTGCCGGTGAGATGTTAAGGATGGTGAAGAATGAGTGCTGTTTTGCGCGTCAAGGTGTGAAGTCCTGTGGGTGGTGTAGAGATGTATACACATGGATCGTTTTTAGCACGCTATTTGAACCGCTTTATCAACCGATTTACTACAAGTGAGAGGGTATGCTTGGTGGAGATGATTTCCTCACGAAGACGCAAATAAGCCCATGTTGCAACAGAGTTTTAGCGAAAAATAAAGAGGGACGTACTTATGCTCCGTGTTCTTGAAGTGGTGTTTCGTCACCCTATACACCTGCTGGTGCTGATCGTAGTGCTTCCTGTGCTGGGTTTGGCCGTAGGCTATCTGCTCCCGCGCTCATA
>JALYVR010000710.1 GCA_030853145.1 Chloroflexota bacterium
GGCGCGCAGCGCCGGCGTCGCCAGCAGTAGATCGCCTATGGCCGCCAGCTTGACGACCAGGATACGCGCATCCGCCGGCAGTGTAATATGGTCTGTATGCATAATCGTTTCGCTCATCCGTTTTTAATATCATATATAGCAGAATCATTTAGTGCCCTGACGACCTGGTGTAAAAAGGGATGCGGCAGCACTCCTGAAAGCCGATGCGCTGGTAGACATTCAGGCCCATATCGCTTGGGAAGAGAATGCCTACCCGGTATCCCAGCGCACGGGCCTCCCGCAACGCGTGCAGGGTAATGGCGGTGCCTATGCCGCGCCTGCGCGCCTCCGGGACCGTCGTGATACCATAGATGCCCGCGACTCCTGCGTGGAGGAGCAGCGAGCCGCTCGCCACAGGCGCTCCGTCGAGGTAGCCCAGGTAGTGATGCCAGGGCAGCTCGCCCCCGAAGCCGAGATTGCGATAGCCCTCGTAGTACATCTGCACATGCTCATCGCTGCTCTCAAATCCGCGCATGGTCACCGGTCGCCAGACCTGCAATGTCTCCTGGTCCAGCACCTCTTTGATGGCCAGCCCCGCGACCGGCGGCTGATCTTCGTTCAAGGTAAAGAGATCCGCCACCATCCCAATATGGTCGCTCTCGCGCACAAAGCCATGTGCCTCCAGATATGTTGGCAGGATAGCGGGTCTTGTGGCAGGGCCAACCGGCCAGCCGATCCCAACCCCGCGCGCTCTAAAGTAGTCGAGCACTTGCGCGATCCGCGCCTCTACATAGGACGCGTCCTCGCTTGCCAGGGAGAAGCGCAGCACACCGTTAAAACGCTTCGGCCCCATAAAAAACCACTGCATCTCCGCGTCTTCGTGTATCTCTGCGCCGGACACGCTGCGTGCCAGGCAGGCCATCTCTTCGGCGGAACTGGCATCCATGGCAGCCAGCAGCGCCGGGTCTGTCGCGCTTTGCAATATGCTCATCACTCGCGAACCTCCTGGCCTGCCGATACACGCAGGCGCTCCCGCAATTTCTCCTGTACCACCTCAAACACCTGGCCGGGCGTGACGTTCTTCATGCATTGCGTCGTATAGAAACGACAGTCGGCCGGGGCCCTGGCGTTATAGCATGGGCTACACCATATAGCGCTGCGCAGCACGGTCGCGCTGGGACTGACGGGGCCGCTCTGGGCTGGATCGGTGGGACCATGGATGGCAATGAGCGGCGTTCCCACTGCCGCCGCTATGTGCATTGGTCCACTGTCACCGCTGATGAGCAGGTTTGCTCTCTGCAGGAGCGCGGCAAGCTGGCCCAGGCTTGTCTTGCCCGCCAGGTTGATGGCCGGATCTTTCAGGCGCCGCGTGATATCCGCGATCAGCGGCAGATCATCCGGCGCGCCCGTCAGCACCACGTGAGCCTGCGCCTCACGCGCCATACGATCAATCAACGTCGCCCAATACGGAGTGGGCCAGCGCTTGGATTGTCCGTTATTCGAGCTGACATGGCAGGCAATCACCGGCCTGTCGTCGCGCACCCCCTCCTGGGATAACAACTGCTCGACCTCCTGGCGCGCGCGTGGATCGACGTACAGGTGCGGGATGCGCGCCTCTGGCTCTGTCGTCGCGCCTGCCGCCCGCGCCAGTTCCAGGCAATAGTCCACCTCGTGCTTATGATCGCCGGGCGCCCAGTGGTAGCCAGGGACACTGTCGGTCATGAAGCCCGGATAGCTCTCATGCCCAAAGCCCACGCGCCGTTGCGCGCCGCTCAAGACGGCGATGATCGCGGCCCAATTGCCGAAGACAGACAGCGCCAGATCGTAGCGCCGCCCGCGCAGGAGCCGGTAGACTCTGGCCGCCTCACGCCAGTTTTTAAGCTGGACCAGGGCCTTTGGTCGCCGCCATATGTTGGGATCATAGGTGAGCAACTGCGCAATGTCGGGGTCCTGCTCCGGGGCAATGATCCTGGCACTGGAGGGCATGGCCAGCAGGTCTATCTCCACCTCTGGATAGGTGCGCTTCAGCGCCCGTACCACCGTAAGTGAGAGCACAAGGTCGCCAATCAGGTCCAGCCGTATCACCAGAATACGCCGCGGCTGAAACGTCTGCGGCGTCAGGGGTGCAGCGCGCCTGCCTCTTCGTCCCAGGCGGAGGAAGCCGCCAATCACGCTCATGAGTAGGGAGATACAGGTACGCAGGATGCTCTTGCTGGTCACTATCCCCAGCGCGCGCAGCTTCCTTCGCGAGTCCGGGGGCAGAGGATAGCCGTAATCATCTACATTCAGTATCGATGGCATATCTTTTCTCTATATAATATATTTCTTTTCTATTATACAACATGGCGTACATGCCCCAGTCTTCCTGCCGCCGCCAGTACCTCCTGCTCCGTGACAAGACGCACGCAGGGGTGCGCCGCCACCTCTTCCGCCGGGATAGCGAGCCGGTTGCAAGGGATGGCCGGGCATGTTGGACAACGATGCCTGGCTTGCACAACGATATGCCGTTCTGGAGCGCCCCAGGGACCGAAGATACGCGGATCGCTCGGCCCAAAGATCTCGACCGTTGGCGTGGTCTGGGCCACCGCCAGGTGCAACGGCCCGCTATCGACACCAAGCACCAGGCGGGCGCGCTGCAAGAGCGCGGCCAGTTGCCCCACGGTAGCATCCGTCACCAGCAGCGCCTCCGCTGTCATTCTCTGGGCAATCTCCTCTAACAGCGCCTGCTCTCCCTTGCCGCCTGTGAGGACGATTTGCGTCGTGGAGGAGGCCGCCAGCGTGTCGGCACATACGGACCACGCCTCCGGTCGCCACAATTTGACGGCGGCCCCGCTACCCGGATGAATCACCACCACAGGCGTCTCCGCGCCGATGCCCGCCGCCTCCAGGCGTTCAGTAACCCAATGTTGTTCCTCAGGTGTAGGCACAAACCGGAGGGGGTAACGTTCCGCCGTGTATGGCTTCTCTAAGGGCAGGGCGCCAACTGTCTCCAGGCCCACGCTGGTGAGGCGCAAGGCGGAGAGCGTGGCATGCTCCGGCGCCGG
>JALYVR010000711.1 GCA_030853145.1 Chloroflexota bacterium
GCGATACACTGCTACCGTTCAGCGAGCTGGATGACGACGAGCCGCAACCCGATAATCCCGCGCGCCTCGCAGCGCTCACGGCACCCGCAAGCAGTGTGCCGCACCGGCCGCTGGCCCGGACGCGCGTGCAGATGAAAGTGCAGGACGGCTGCGATAATCGCTGCACCTACTGCATCGTGCCTTATGTGCGCGGCGGCTCGCGCAGTCGCGCCATCGCCTCTGTGGTAGAACACGTCAGGCGCAAGGCCCACGCCGGCTTCCAGGAAGTTGTGCTCACCGGCATTCACCTGGGCGACTATCACCCCGACGATGAACGGCGGCGCGACCTCGGTGACCTGATCGCCGCCCTGCTCCACGAGACCGAGATGCCCCGCATACGCGTCTCCTCGCTAGAACCTGAAGATTTTCGCCTGGAGTGGCTGGAGTTGTGGCAGAATCCGCGCATGTGCCGGCACCTGCACCTGCCGCTGCAAAGCGGGTCGGATGCCGTGCTCCGGCGCATGGCACGGCACTACGACAGCGCGCGCTATCATACCATCGTCACCACCGCCCAGCGACTCGTGCCCGGCATCGCCATCAGCACCGATATCATCATCGGCTTCCCAGGCGAGACCGACGACGATTTTGAGCGCACCTACCAGGTCGCCAGCGAGCTACAATTCGCCAAAGCGCATGTCTTCCGCTTCTCGCCGCGCCAGGGTACGCCCGCCGCGCGCATGCAGGGACAGATCAAAGACCAGCTCAAAAAGGCGCGCAGCGAACGCATGCTCGCGCTCGGCGAAAGCATGGGCCACGCCTTCCGCCAGCAATTCCTGGGCCAGAGCGTGCAGGTCTTGATCGAGAGCTACAAGCACGGGTACTGGGAAGGGCTGACCGACAACTATGTGCGCGTCGAGCTGGAGGGCCTGCCCGACGCCGGGAGTCGCGACTGGCAGAATACGCTCGTCCAGGCTCGCCTGACCCACCTGGTCGATGATGGCATCCACGGCATCGCTGTAGTTATATAGGAATTGAAGAATGGCATTTCACGACCTGCGCGAGTTCATGGCCCTGCTCGAAAAAAGAGGGCAGCTCCAACGCATCAAGGCCCCCGTCTCTTGCGAACTGGAGATCACCGAGATCACCGACCGCGTGAGCAAGGCTGGCGGACCCGCGCTGCTCTTTGAGAACGTAACGGGCTACGACATCCCTGTGCTGATTAACACCTTCGGCAACGAAGAGCGCATGTCCTGGGCGCTCGACGTACACAACCTCAACGAACTGGGAGAGCGCATCAAAAAGTGGATCGACCTGGTACAGAGCCGGCCGCCCGATGGTCTGATGGAGAAGATCAAGCTCGTGCCGGAACTGGCCGAACTGGCGCGCATTGGTCCCAGGACCGTGAGCCATGCCCCCTGCCAGGAGGTGGTGATCACTGAAAACATCGATGTCAACATGTTCCCTATCCTCAAGTGCTGGCCCGAAGATGGCGGGCGCTACCTGACGCTGACCATGTGCCACAGTAAAGATCCCCTCACCAACAAACGCAATATCGGCATGTATCGCGTGCAGGTCTATGACGAGAAGACCGTGGGCATGCACTGGCAGATTCACAAGGGCGGGGCCGCGCATTTTCGCGATGCCGCGCGCCAGCACCGGCGCATGCAGGTGGCCGTGGTCATCGGGGCCGAGCCAGCCAGCGTCTATGCCGCCAGCGCGCCGCTGCCACCGGGCATCGATGAACTACTCTTCGCGGGCTTCCTGCGCCGCAAACCGGTGGAGGTCGTGCAGTGCAAGACCGTCGATGTGCTGGTGCCGGCCAGCGCGGAGATCGTGCTCGAAGGCTATGTCGATAGCGATGAACTGCGCCCCGAAGGCCCCTTCGGCGATCATACCGGCCACTATACGCCCGTCGAGCCATACCCCGTCATGCACCTGACGGCCATCACCCATCGCCGCCAGCCACTCTACGCCACCACGATTGTGGGCAAGCCGCCGATGGAAGACGCCTACCTGGGCAAGGCGACCGAGCGCTTCTTCCTGCAACTCCTCAAAGTCGTGCTGCCGGAAGTCGTGGATATGAACATGCCTATTGAGGGCGGCTTTCATAACGTCGTCATCGTCTCGATCAAGAAGCGCTACCCCGGCCAAGCCAAAAAGGTCATGAGCGCCATCTGGGGCATGATGCTGCTCATGCTTTCCAAGTTTATCATCGTCGTGGACGAGGATGTGAATGTGCAAAATCTTCACGAGGTGCTCTTCCGCGTCGGCAATAACGTCGATCCCAAGCGAGACACGCTGCTGGTCGATGGACCCGTGGATGCGCTCGACCACTCTTCGCCCTTTGAAAAGTACGGCTGGAAGATGGGCCTCGACGCTACCGCCAAGCTGCCAGAAGAGGGCCATCCGCGCCCCTGGCCACCCGATATCGTGATGGACCAGACCACAGTTGACCTGGTGACGAAGCGCTGGCAAGAGTATGGTATCAACCTGTAGCGTGCCAGGTGTTCCTGGCGTGTAATATCTCTATCTGGAGGGAATGAGATGGCAGAACATTGTCTAGAGTGTGGCGCAGTACTCTCCGAGGGGAGCACGTGCCAGAAGATCTTTGAAGAGTTCCTGGGTCTTGAATATACGAATCCTGTGTATGGCCAGGTCCACTTCCTCACGGTGGCATGCTTCATGATCCAGCATGGGCGCTACAGCGATGAAGGTCTTAGCTGGATACAATCGATGCTGCGTGCCTATCTTGATGAACAACTCACGGCCCAGCAGTTTCGCCAACGCGCTGCAAGAGGCATGAGCGGTGTGACCCGTACATGGAAAGTCACAAGGCGCGCAGATGCGCCGCCACTTCCCAAAGTTGCCTGGTCCATGACGATCGCCGATGTGGCCCAAAGTATGCAGAACCCGGAGGAATATTGCGAACAAATAACGCAATGGGCGCGCACTACTCTGCAACAAATGGAGTCTATTACTCTGTCAAACTTCAATCGCCGGCTTGGAACGTGGCGCCCGCAAGGGGCGCCAC
>JALYVR010000712.1:0-1121 GCA_030853145.1 Chloroflexota bacterium
TATTTTCTGTATCTGCTGCGCAAGCGGGCACAAATGTCATCCCAGGTTGCCACCCCAAACGCGGAAATGCAGGCGAAGCGTGCTTTGCAGGGCAGGCGCGAGGAGCGGCGCAGGTATGGGCCATATGTTGGGCTTATTGGCAGTGCCTACCTGTGGGGTTCGCTCGGTGCCTTGCTCCTGTGCATAGACGGAATAGCATCACTCGCGTTTGGGATGCTGCCGTTCACAATTGATGCCATCCGCCATAGTTTCGCCGTTGGTTTTATCACCTTACTGCTCTGCGGAATTGCCGTCCGGATGATCCCAGGCTTCTCCAGTAAAGCGATTCGCTCGCCCAGGCTTGTCACTGCCACGCTCATACTGGGAAACCTTGCCGCGCTGCTGCGCGTCGGCTCATTGTTGCTGGCACCAGTCCTCCCAGGCTTCGAGTTCTTCTTCGCGCTCTCTGGCCCGACCGGACTGGCGCTCGCCCTTTGCCTGACGATCAATCTCTGGTCAGCTTTGTAGAGAAATGTGGCGCTGAAACTAGAGCGCGGCTGCCAGCTGATCAAGGGATGCTCCTTGTGCTAAAGGGCGAAGCGCCTGTAGTTCTTGCGCGCTGGGCAAGATGTGGGAGGGACGTCCTAGCAGATATCCTTGCACTGCCTGCGCGCCTACCTCTTGCACAAGTCTGAGCATCTCGACATCCTCGATCCCTTCGGCAATCACATAGCTGTTCATCTGCCGCGCCATGGTTGTAATCCCCGTCAAAATGGCGCGCGCGGTCGCATCGTTGAGCGCTTTGACGACGATGGCCCGATCAATCTTGACGAAATCCACTGGTAACTGGCTCAGCATCTCCAGACCGGCATTGCCCGCTCCCGTGTCATCCAGGGCCAGCCGGAAGCCCAACGATCGCAATTTGCTTGCCTCGCGAACCACCACATCCAATCGGACCACCGAGCGCTCGGTGATCTCCAGCACGACACGATCAGGTGTCAGGCCAGCAGAGAGAACGGCTTCCAGGAGAACAGCGCCCGTGAGCACATCATGGTCAAGCGTCTGGGGCGTCAGGTTGAGGAAGAGCAGGGCATCGGAGGGTAACTCCGCGGCGCGTTCGAGAATAGCGTGGACACATACAT
>JALYVR010000712.1:1131-3009 GCA_030853145.1 Chloroflexota bacterium
GCTCATAAGCGCGTCCAATCTTCTCTGCTATATCGAATGCCTCTTGCGGCCCGCTGAAGCCATAGTCCACGGATGGTCGGGAGAGCGCCTCGAAGGCCAGAAGGCGATTCTGCTCGACATCCCAGATCGGTTGAAAGGCGATATTGACCTGTCGCTCGTCGAGCAAGCGGCGCAGCGCGTGTACCTTTGCTGGCTCAATGAGGCATACACTCTCGCGAATATCGTCAAAGGCCACGACGGTATTGTGGCTGCGCCGCTTGGCTTCGGAGACCGCCATGTGGGCTTGTTCTTGCAGCACGTCGCTCGTGCAGCCGTCCGAGAGACTACAGGCAAGGCCAATGCTGACCGTTGTGCCAGACAGGCCGTGCTCAGCATCCTGACGGAGCTGTTCCAGCGCGCTCATCGCCTCGGGTAGGGAGATCTGTGGCAAGATCATCGCAAACTCACCGCCATTTAAGCGGTAGATGAAATCGGAGCTGTGCGCATTGCGTAGGATGGTTGCGAAGGTAGTCAGGACGCGATCTCCCTCCAGGTACCCCGAGGTCTCATTGATTATTTTTAACTCGTCGATATCGATGATGGCTAGCACCAGATTCGTGCCCTGGTCAGTTGCAGTTGCCAACGCGCATTGCAGATCCTGTTGGTAGGCACGGTGGTTGCCCAGGTTGGTCAGATTGTCGAGCAAGGTAGCACGTGCGAGCCGATCCATTTCGGCGTGAATGCCCTCGTCAATCTTGCGTCGATAGGCGCGCACCACGAGCAGCAAACCCAACAAGAGGAGGAGGCTAATGGGAAACACGATGAGGGTGCAGACAAAGACCAGTTGCTGGGTCGCCGTCAATGCGGCCAGACTTTGCATAGCCTCGGCATGATAGTTCGCCGCCTGTGTATTAACCTGCTTCTGCATCGCGCTAAAGACAGGGTCAATCTGGCTATGGTCAAGCTTCATGGCACGCAGTGTATCCCCCTCGTCAACGGCTATAAACATCGCGTGTGTGGCAACCAGATAAGCCTGATTACTCGCAAGAATCTGCTCTACCACGCGACGATCAGAGGCATTACCTGCATTTGCAATATGCTGGAGGACAGTGTCAAGGTCGGTTGCCGCCGCTGTGTGGGCAGCGAGAGAGGCAGGGCCTGGTTCAAGGCGATACTTGCGTTCTAACGACTCCTCGGCACCAACATCAAAGTGCGCTTGCTGATACTGATCATTGAGATATTCTGAGAGCGCCGTATGGGCGGCAGCCTGTTGTGTCGTCAAAGTTGCCCAGAGTGAAAACACCGTCAGGGCGAGAAGGATGGTGGTCAGCCCAATGGACATAAGGCGACTTATCAGGTAGCTCTTCTTCATACTATTCTGCATCTTTCATCTCTTCCTGGTACTAGAGTGGCTTGTAAAGAAGAGAAGCATGCCGGGTCAGGAGAGCAGAGAGCAGGAATGCCTGTTACATGCGCTTCCTCGTTGCGCTTTGACGCAGTTCGGGCAGCAATCTTCTCATCTCACCAATCTCTATCGGCTTTTTGATGCACATCAACAGGGCAAGGTGTGGCGCAGACGATGCAAAGAACATCTGCTATACTGTGGAGGGAATCAGGCGCGTTGGTACTGTGCAGTGGCATGCAAACATGGCCATCAGTATTCTAGAGTATGGGGAGGGAAATTTTCATGATGGACGAACCGGTAGAGAAGATAAGGGCTGACGGAAGAAGAGAAGAGCCGCCAGAGGTCGCGGGAAGTTCTTCAACGCTCATTGATTATACCTTGCGCTTCACTGGCGCTCCCAGTATCGGTCAACTCGTAGCGGTAGCTGTTTCATCCGCGGTCTACATTGTCTTATCCTGGTTGGCGGTTGTCGCGCTGCCCTCGGGCGTCCCTGT
>JALYVR010000097.1 GCA_030853145.1 Chloroflexota bacterium
GTAGGGACCCGGCAAGCCGGGTCCCTACGCGAGGTGCCCCTACCTCTTATACCTGGTTTTTACCAGCGGCTTCCCATCTCAAAGCGCAGATCTCTTTGTGGGGCAAGCGCGGTGGATGATCCGCAGCTATCGCAGCAGGCTGGCCTGGCACCTGTATGCAGCATGCCGCATACCTCGCATACCCAGTGATGGGTTGCCGTGTTCGCCCCGTGTTGCGCGAGCAACCTCATGGCCTCGCGCACGGCCGCATCTTCCTTTTTAAGTCCCTTTGGTGCAATCATGGTAGCCTCCCGCCTGTTCTCTATGCGTAATATCTTTCTTACATCAAGTCTAACAGGCGTCTGGAAGGAAAGTCCATGAAATTGAATAGGGGTTATGAATGCTATATATAAGCAAAACGTTATAGATGGCGAGTGGGCGCCCACCCATAGGATGCCCACTCGCCATCTATTTAGCGGTTGTTGCGGCCATTGGCCCATTCGTCGTATTGTTGGCGTTGCTCTGCTGGAAACTGGGGTGGATAGGGAGGCGTACTCCCGTTCCCTCCAGTTTGTTGTGGATAGGGGGGCATATTCCAGCCGCTATCCTGTTGTTGCGGTGAGGTGTTCCAGGGATGCTCGCCCTGGGGAGGGGTACTCCACGTTCCCTCGCTTTGAGGAGGCATGTTCCAGCCACCGGTGTTTTGCTGGCCGGTAGGTGTCGCGTAGGTGGCGAAAGGATCGGAGGCCGTGGTGGAACGCGCTGGTGGCAGGGCGTTATACATGCCAATGCCTGTGGGCTGCGCCGTGGCGGTCACCGTGCGGAAAGCGCCGCTGAGCGACAACTGGTTCTCCTGCTCCTCAGTTGGGGGGAGTTGGCCAGGGAAGGCGGAGGAGGCGAGGTAATCCTGCTCCTCTTGCAGCTTGAAGGCCTCCACCGAGGAGCGCAACTGTTCGACGAGGCGGGCCAGGCGCTCCATGTACTGCGAAGCTTCGCGCGTGCTGGTCCCGCTGCTCTGTGTGGAGCTGGAGACGCTCTGCATGATCTGCACAACGGAACGCGAGGAATGCAATTGCTGGCTGGCGATCTGGTTGATGCCTTCGATCTCTCTGGCCTGGTGCTCAACAACCGAGAAGAGTTGTTCGAGGGCCGTCCCGGCCTCCTGGGTTAGCTTCGTACCGGTGGAGGTTTCGCGCTCTGTATCTTGCATGGAGACGGCCACCGCGCCTATATCTTCGCGCACACTGCGGACGATACGCGTGATCATGCCGGCCTGCTCTTTCGCGCGCTCGGCTAGCCGGCGGATGTCGGCCGCGACGGCGCCAAAGCCCTTGCCGTTCTCGCCGGCCATGGCGGCCTGGATTGCGGCATCGAGCGCGAGGCGGTTCGTCTGGTGCGCGATGCTGGAGATGGCTTCGACGATGTTGTTGATCTCACGCGAGCGCTCGCCAAGCAGGTGAACTTTCTCGGAGGTCGTCTGCACGTTTGTATGGATGCGGTTCATGCCTTCGATAGCCTGGTCTACCGCCTCGCGACCGCCCTGAGCGTTCTGGCGCGCCTCCGCAGCTACCGCGTACAGTAACTGCGCGCGCTCGGCCATATGCCGGCCGGAGTCCGCCATGCGCTCAACCTCGTGCGCGGCTTCGTCGATCTGCTGGATCTGGATGTCGCCATCTTCGACCAGTTGCGTCATGCGATCAATGATCATGCCGGTCGAGTTCTCTACTTCGTGCGCCACCATCTTGACGCGGATCACCAGGTTGCCCAGTTCCTCAACCATATAGTTGAAGGAGTCGGCGAGCACTCCCAGGGCATCGGCGGAGACCTCTGCCTGGATGCGCAGATCGCCCTCACCAACTCCGCTTACCTCGCTCACCAGCTTCTCTACCTGCGCTTGCAGGACATCGCGCTGACCCTGCGTCTCCTGGATGAGTCGCACGATGTTGTCGAGCATGTTATTCATCGAGGTGGCTACAATGTGGATCTCGTCACGCCCAGGTATTTTAGCACGGGCGCTTGTATCGCCCTTGCTGATGCGCTTGGTCAGCGAAGCCAGCTCCCGCAGCGGGCGGGTGATCGTGAGGTTGACGATAAAGCCAATGGTGATCACGGCCATCGCGGTACCCAGGAGCGCAATAACCGTTCCCAGCATGATGGAGCCGATCTGCGAACCGCCGATATTGGCAATGTCATCGTTGATGGCTTCGGTCAGCGTAACGATATGCTGCCAGCTCGCTATCAGCGGTATAGATTTGCTCTGCGCTACCTGTAGCAGACTATGAGCCTGGCTATGGGGAACATTTGGCTCCTGGAGCGCCGTTACCTCTCTATCCTGGGCCTGCTTATAATCGGGCCACTGCTGGTTCAGAATGGTCTGAAGCGTGCTCTGTTGGTCGCTGATGAGGCCTGGATTGTCATTTTGGAGGATCTTCCGCACGCTGTCCATCGTGGGGGAGGTCGCGAGTTGGTACTGCTGCTGATATTGTGTGGCGTCCGAGGTAAAGTTGTGCTCGAGGTCCAGAATTTGCGTATTCAGTATGCCGACCTCGCGTCTCATATCGCCGCTGCTGCCGATAGAGGTATTCTGGTTCGCGTAGACGGTTGAATGGTACGCCACCAGGGCCAGTTGCATCTGCTGCAGGTCCGAGAGCGAATCGGTGGCCAGCTTGGTCGCGTCATTGGCGTTCTGCATGGCCTGGCCCCGCGTTGACAGGGTATTGATAAACAGGCTTCCCAGCACGGCGATGACGATGCCTGGGATCACAGCCGCCAGAACAAATGCCAGGAATAGACGGAGGAAAATAGGCATATTGGTGATAGATCTCATCATGGCTGTGCCAGTCCCTTCTCAGATGTGCCTTGCCGCTTTACTGGCGCCGTGAGACGCCTATAATTGATGACGACCCGGAGGGGGCGCCGCTCCACGTTACTCCACCCACTATTGATTAGTACCAATGAATGGTATGTGTTACGATAAAATGCTTCCACCGTAGTGTACCTCACTATGCCAGAAATTGAAATATTTCTGCTGGCGATAACCTGATTCTCCTATCGTATGCTATACTGTGTCCAACCGGGCGCGATAAATCGGCCCCTACGCGTGTGGGAGGCGCGATAAATCGGCCCCTACGCGTGTGGGAGGCGCGATAAATCGGCCCCTACGCGTGTGGGAGGCGCGATAAGATGAAGGAGCTTTTGTGATGGATATGTTTGCTACTACTCGCTGGCCGTTTCAGAAGGTGCTAATTGCCAATCGGGGGGAGATCGCCGTGCGCGTGATTCGCGCGTGCCGTGATCTGGGCTTGCAGAGTGTGGCTGTGTATAGCGATGCGGATCGTGACGCGCTACATGTGCGTATGGCTGACGAGGCCTATCATATCGGTCCCTCGCCCGCCACGAAGAGCTATCTGCATATCCCTACTTTGCTTGAGGTTGCCAGGCGCGCAGGCGCGCAGGCTGTGCATCCGGGCTATGGCTTCCTGTCCGAGAACGCGGCGTTTGTGGAGGCCTGTGTGGAGGCGGGCCTGATCTTTGTGGGACCCTCGGCGGCGGTGCAGCGGGCCGTGGGCGAGAAGACCGCCGCGCGCCGGACCGCGCATGAGGCCGGGGTACCTATTGTGCCGGGGATGCTGGCGGATGATGCCGATGAGGCGGTGATTGTGGCACATGCTGAACAGTTGGGCTATCCACTGCTGCTCAAGGCGGCGGCCGGCGGCGGCGGCAAGGGCATTCGCTTTGTGCGCGACCCAAGTAGCCTGCTCTCGTCGCTGCGCACGGCACGTAGCGAGGCCAAGAGCGCTTTCGGCGATGGTCGCGTCTATATGGAGAAGGCCGTCTCTCCCGCGCGCCACATTGAGGTCCAGTTCATTGCCGATAGCCACGGCCATGTTGTCCATCTCGGCGAGCGCGAGTGCAGCGTTCAGCGCCGCCACCAGAAGCTGATCGAGGAGATGCCCTCGCCCATCATGGATGACACACTGCGGGCGCGCATGACAGGGGCCGCGGTGAAGCTCATCCGCGAGATTGGTTATGTCAACGCGGGAACGGCCGAGTTTCTGCTGGGGCCGGATCGCGAGTTTTATTTTCTAGAGGTCAATGCGCGTATCCAGGTGGAGCATCCCGTGACGGAGTGTTGTACGGGCATCGACCTTGTGCAGGAGCAGTTCCGCGTCGCTGCTGGGGAGCCGCTTTCCTTCACGCAGGAGCAGGTCGAGTTCCGGGGCGCGGCCATCGAGTGCCGCATCTCAGCGGAGAACCCCCTGGAGCGCTTCATGCCCTCGACCGGGTCTGTCCAGGCCTTGCAGGAGCCATCCGGCCCCGGTGTACGCGTGGATAGCGGCCTGTATCCGGGCCTACAGGTGCCTCTTTTCTATGATCCCCTGTTGTCGAAGCTGATTGTGTGGGGCCGGGACCGGACCCAGGCCATCGCGCGCATGCGTCGCGCGCTCGACGAATACCAGGTGCTTGGCCTGCACACTACGCTGCCTTTCGCGCGCTGGCTGATGCAGAATCCACGCTTCATCGCTGGCGACCTGTCGACGGACTTTGTGGCCGAAGAGTGGGAGCCGCTGCGCAAACGTCCCCAGGATGAAGGGCCAACGCAGGAGGAGTCCGGCGAGACGCTCTCTCTGGAAAAGGTAGCCGCCCTGGTTGGCGGCCTGCTCATGCACGAGCAGGTCGAGCAGGAGAAACTACGCCGCCATCCCGCCAGCGATTCCGGGGATGGCCTGGAGATGAGCCGCTGGCGCGATGCCAGCCGGCGAGAGGCGCTGCGCAGGGTGTAGGGCGCAGGCCAGCGGCGCCCCTACCCTTCCTAGCTTGAAACCCCCGCATACATCATTGGCAGCATAACATCGGTGAGTGCGGTATCATGACGGGCAACCTTCTACTCATTGAGCAGTGGGAGCGAAACGGCAAAGCGGCTTCCCTGCTCAAGCGTGCTCTCTACTTTGATCGTCCCGCTGTGCTGCTCGACGATGCTCAAGGCAATCGAGAGCCCTAGTCCCATTCCTGGTTGGATGGAAGCGTTTGGGGCTCGGTAAAAGCGCTCAAAAATCCTGGGTATATCATCCTGGGCAATGCCAACGCCGGTATCGGCAAAAGTGACGACTAGCTCTCGCGCATTCCTCGCTCCTCTGATGGTGACCTGGCCGCCATCAGGCGTATATTTGCACGCGTTTTCCAGGAGGATCAAAAAGACTTGCTTGAGATAATCGGCATTACCAGAGACGACGGCGTCCTCAAGCGTCTCTAAACCCTGGCATTGCGTGGTGATCTTCCGCTGAGAAGGACATCCCTGGCGATACGCCTCGCTGATGATGTCAACAATGAGCAAAGGCTGCCGCACAAAGGGGGCGCTGGCGTCGGTACGGGCGAGCAAGAGCAGTCGCGTGGTCAGCCGGGCCATACGCGCTGCCTCCGTGGAGATATTTTCCAGCGCGTTCGCTAGAAATTCCGGATCGCTCCCCTCCTCTTTTTTCATCAGTTCAAGCGAGGAAAGCATGATGGTCAATGGTGTCCGCAGTTCGTGGGAGGCATCCGCCAGAAAGCGCCGCTGAAGCTCATTGACGTGCTGGACGTGTTGATACGCCTCTTCCAGCGCGTGCAGCATCCCGTTGATCGTCTCTGCCAGGCGATGGATCTCATCGGGACGCCCCTGCGTCTGCACACGCAACGCGTGGTCGCGGGTCTGCGCGATGTGCAAGGCGGAATCCGCCAGCCGTTCCAGGGGGCGTAGTGTGTGGCGCACCAGCAGCCAGACGAGTAAGGCCACCAGGGTCAGCATGACGAAAACGCCACTGTACATCAACGTAAAAATTAAGGATTCTGAATCGCTATCCATGGTCGGAGAGGCGGCGATCACATAGCCCTGTACCTGCCCTTTCACCACAATAGTCTGACCATAGAGCACCAGGGGAGTCTGGCCAATCGTGAGCGAAGCGAAACGGCCCCCAGCAATGGCTGACTGTAGTTGCGTGAGCGGAAACACGGTCCTGCCCAGGTTCGTTGAACTGGCAAGCGGCTTTCCTTGCTGATCCTGATACTGGAGAGAGATCTCGGAGGAGCTGAAGGCGTTGAGCTGGCTTTGCACCAGTGAGGGACTGAGCCCCGGTTCCTGCGCGAGAACAACAGAGAGCGAACGAACATTCTGCTGCAAGCGTTTTTCGTTGAGATTGTTTAAAAGCTGGTGGGCAATGATGAGTGTGGTTCCGATGAAGACCAGGAGTCCGACCACGAGAATGATGATGATCCAGAGGGTCAGGCGCGTGCGGATCAGGCCGAACCAGCGTGCAAAGTGGTTGTGAGGAGCCATGACTCACCCTTTCAGCACATAGCCAACGCCGCGAATCGTCTGAATCACACGCGAGCCGCCGGACGCTTCCAACTTCTGCCGCAGGTGTCCCATATGGACTTCGAGCACATTTGTTTCCAGGTCAGCATCGTAGCCCCATACCTGTTCCAGGATCTGGTCGCGGGTCAGCACCTGGCGAGGATGGCGCAGCAAGAAAAGCAACAGGTCGTATTCGCGCATTGTCAACTCTATCTGCTGCTCGCTGCGATACACCTCGCGTGTGGCCTGGTTCAGTTTCAGATCGCCATAGATGAGCGGCTCCTCACTGCTTTTGTGACGACGTAGCACCGCCCGCATGCGCGCGACCAGTTCCTCAAAGGAAAACGGTTTGGGGACATAATCATCGGCTCCCAGACCCAGCGCGTTGACCTTGTCGGCGACATCATCGCGCGCGGTGAGCATAATGATGGCAACATCACCGAGCAGGCGCAGGCGACGGCAGACCTCAAAACCATCGATGGCTGGCATGCCGATGTCGAGCAAAACCAGATGTGGCCGATATGTCTTTGCCGCCGTCAGGCCAGTCTCGCCATCTGGGGCAGTGTAAACCTCAAAGTGTTCGTAGGTGAGCCCTCGTTTGAGGAGGGAGACAATTTTCTGGTCGTCATCAACCAACAAGATGCGTGTTGTCATGGGCATTTCCTCAGGTGTGAGGGATAGGAACCACACCTTCTGTCAGGGTTTCATGGTTTCTCTTTGCAGCAGGGCCACCATATGAGTCGATCACTAAACATGCAATGCTGGTCACTCGCTGAAAAAATCATACCATACATAGCCCTCTCTTCCCCGGTAAGAGGGCCGCTCATTTTATGGCTGAATGAGCCCCTTTATCAATTCTTTATTTTCGCTTCATATAAACTTCAGGAAGAGCACATATACTACGGGAAGAACGACAACCTTATGAGCCAGTGTACCTCTGGCTCTGGCCCCCTGTCGAGGGGCCTGGTTCAATATTAACGTATAAGGGAAAATCTGGATCACTGCATGCTTCTGAGCCGTTCGGTCGTTCTCCGAAGAGTGTTCACGTATGGAAAACATTCCACATGTTTTGAGCCTAAGAATACCTTGAGACAGTGGTAAAAAAGGAAAGATTATGGCACAACAGACGATTGGAGGGACGGACGCACTGAGTCCCTCTGTTTCACATGCCCCTTCATTACAGACGGTCCTCCTCTTACGTTTGACGGGTGGGCTTGTTGCTCTACTCGGCGCCTTCATCTCGTTCTTTGGGACGAGTTGGGATATTCAGTGGCACTCGCTGATTGGGCGTGATCGGACACTCATTCCTCCGCATATCATGATGCTGACCGGTATCACGATAGGAGGCATTGCGGCTCTGACGGTGGTCATGACGGAGACGGTCTGGGCGCGACGCTACCCAAGCATGGCACACCAGTTTACCCGCTTTGCGGGTCTGTTCTCCGGTCCACTTGGAGCCTATATCGCTGGCTATGCCGCCCTCAGTGCAGCGATTGCCTTTCCTCTGGATACCTACTGGCATACGCTGTACGGGATTGATGTGTCCCTCTGGGCGCCTTTCCATATTATGATTATCAGTGGAATGGCACTGATGGCCTTTGGAGCCGCGTATATGCTGGCTTCAGCCGCACATCTTGCAGCGCGTTTGCACGCGAGAAGAGCAGAGCGAAGTGCCTATGCAGGCATGATTGGCGCGTTTGCCGCCTCACTGTCCCTGTTCACGCTTCTCGTGGCTGAGGGAAGTAGTCCTGATCGTTCTATCTCATTGGGATTCGTCTCCTTCAGCCTGTTTCCTGTCCTCGCGGTACTGCTGCTGGGCTGTATGCTAGGTGGTGCGGTCTATGCGCTTCCCCGGAAGTGGGTTGCGACCAGCGTCGTTGGGGCATCGTTCCTTTTCGTGTTCATTGATCAGCTAGGGATTCCACCTGCTTTGACCTGGCTGATGCAGATTGAACAGTTGACCTACAAGGCCAGTCACTCCAACCCCCCCCCGGTTTCGCTGGTCGCCGTTGCGTGGCCTTTGTTCTCGATCGTGAGTGCCTTCTTGATCGATCTCTGTGTGCGACGTGCCCGGCAGCAGGGCTGGTCAGAGAGACGCCTTTTCATGAGTATCGCGCTGGCCGTACTCGTTGGGGGTATTCCACTCAGTCTTGAAGCTCCTCTGTCTGTTTTGGACCTGACGGGTAGCTTCGGTGTTCTTGGGGCACTGCTGTCACTTGCCCTTGGTGGTCTGGGGAGTGTTATAGGAACAACGCTTGGTCGGAGTGTTGGTGAAACGACACGCGCATTAGAAAGATAGTGAAGAACACATGTTAAAAATGTTTCTCCAACGGCTGTTCCTCGTTCTCGGTGTGGTCGGGTTGGGAGTTGTCCTCATCGATCTGGGAATTTCGATAGCTGCGACCTTCCCCAGCACGACTCCGGCACGCGTAGACCATGTGACCGCTGGCCCTTATCACCTCGCCGTCAGTTTGTATACTAACCCGGCGAACGCGGGCTACGCTCTGGCGTTTGCGGTTGCGCCAACGCAAGCGGTCGATGGGTTACTGACCTATCGGACGGCTTCTCTTCCAGGCCAGGGGGTAGATGCGACCCCCGTACGAGCAACATTTCACGCCGATCCGAATGTGCGAAATGGGATACAGGGCGCGGCAGAGATTACGGTCAAGGGTCCATGGACCTTACAAGTCACGGTGGATGGTTCTGCGGGACAAGGAGTTGCAAACGTCCCGATTACGGCGACGGCCCTTCCACCCATTCCCGTCTGGCTCGGCTGGAGTATCGGGTTCGTCCCTTTCTATGTGTTGTGTGTGTTCTTCGTGATGCAACTGTCTCGCAACAAGAAACCAGAGCAGATGGGAACCGAATATACGCCTGTTTCAGAAGTGTTTTCGTCAGTCAAAGAATAGATTACTCCTCCTGGTCACGCCAATGTAAAATTCGCTCTAGATGCAGGCTCACCGGGTCGATGCATCGTGCTCAACGCATCGCTGAACAACATGGAGGCAAGATCACGGTCGCAAGTGTGCCTGATAGAGGCAGTTGCTTCACCGTTACCTTGCCGCTGCTTAACCAGGTGGATACGTCTGACGCGTTCGTGCCATCTTTCATATAAAAGACCGCGCATGGGCCAGGATGATAGAAAGTGCTTTCGCCCTCTATCTCTCTCCATCCTCTGTTGCTGGCTCCCCAAAGATAAGTTCGGCAGGCAATTCTGGTAACTGGTCGAGAAATGTCTGAATGTCCTGGAGAAAGGCTCTCGCCTGTTCAAAGGTCACTCCACTTTCTCCACCCAGATACACGCGAGAACCATCACTTGTTTTCCCTATATTGACTGAGCAAATGATACTAAACATTCCATCCCCAGATGGTTCGACTTCTCCACTTAAAGCGTGGATTTTAAAACCCAATTCCCAATTCAGAAACACATCCGACTCTATATAGTCAGTCGTTTCTCCAATCTTCACCATATGCTGCTCAATATAGGTCTGAAGTTCACGTAGATCACTCACGGCAATGCTCGATCTCTCAGAGCGCAGGGTCAAGTCTCTGAGAGGAGGCAACATCTGAAGGGTCACGATCATGCCCATGTATTCTTGATCGGTCCAGTTGTAATCTATATCGAAGGAAAAGCGGAAACCCGCCGTCTCCAGGACGATTTGCTCTAGCATCTTATCTCTTCTTCCTATGGATTAGGATCAAAACCATATTTTCGACCAAATTCTTTCACATCGCTTGGATCTAAACCCTTCATCGCCGTTACAATCTCACCGGTTGAACTGACGATGACGAGAGAGTACTTATTATTAACCTTTTTGATGTAAGCAGTTCCCCCATCAGTTTGGGAGCGCACACGGGATGGATCATTGATGATTGCATCGATCTCTTGCAGGGTAATGCCATGTCGCGGTATGCTATCTACCAGGGCATGCCAGGTAAGTTCTCGGCCCTGAGGCGTGGTTGCCGCAGAGAGCGGGAGCAAGCCGAGTATCACCGCGAACATGGTAAGTATACCCTGACTTAATCATCGCTTTCAGATCGTCTTCCGTGAGCGTTTTCAATGAGGTAGCCCCTGCGGCCACAACGTCCTCGGGGACATCCAGACCTCCCTGGGCCGCGGTGGTAACATCGATGACAGCGGTCACTTCCACCAGCGTTTCAACTTCCGGGGCTGCGGCGACGGCTGCTGTTACTCCTTCGCCGACCGAAGCCACCATCGTACTGCATGCCACACCCGCCTCCGCCAGCGGTCCCGCGAGCGCTCCTGTTGTTCCCGATAGCGCCACTTCCGACGTGAGGTATTCACCAGTGAGTTCTACGAAACTGCTGGCTCCATCTCCAGCAAAGGTATCGCTGGCATTGCCTTCCGTCAAATCCTGCACAAGATTGTTAAACGAGGTGACGGAGTTTTGATGCGTGGTGGCCAGCGCCCGGGTTTCGCTGAGAAAATCGTTCAGCGGCTCGGTGATGGGTTTCACCCACTGTTCCAGAACTTCTAAGGCGCCCACATGCCACCCCTTCCAGCATGCCTGCCAGTATCTGTGTTATCCTCGTAGCCATTAAAGGACTGGGCCATCTGCGTGTCGGTGGTTTCCGTCGCCTCAGCACCCTGGATAAGCGCGTTCGCGCAGTCGAGTTGCCATTGATAGGAGGCGCGCAGGCGCTTTTCATAGGCCTCCAGCACCGCCCGCACTGGTCCCTGCATGAAGCCGGGAAAGCGGTTAATATAGGCCTGAATACGCGCCCAGCTCCTCTCATGTTCCGCCAACGCGTTATTGGCATTCGTGGTCATATTTCCCGCTGTGGTACGCATTTTCGAGGCTGGGAAACGTTTTAGATCGCCTCCTCCGCTTGATCCGCTATCTGATTCAGGCCTCATATTTTTACCTCATATATGAATAAGTCGTAACTCCATTTACTATAGCCTATTTATAACATTTTAGCAATCAGACAAATACGTAAAAACGGGGTCATAACATTTTCTCATACAGTTTTCGACTCTCCGCACATTGCGTGATAAGCAGGAGGAGGAAAATACAGCAGGTGTCGTGTTGGAACAGGGCGATCCCTTGCGGTCGCCC
>JALYVR010000713.1 GCA_030853145.1 Chloroflexota bacterium
TTTTGTGCCTGGCGATGTCCACAACAGCAAGAACGAAAGCAGAAACATCCCTGCCAAAATGCTCACAAGTAACCAGAAGAGACGCGCGATTTTCAAGAACTCCCCATGCATGATTCCCAGAAAGCTGGCATGCAGGGCAGACTGAGAGATAGGTTCTGGCGCAGTGACAACCATGTGTGTACTCATTATGCTTTGTCTCCTTCGTGAGCGTTGATCAGAGAGAAGAAAACCTGCTCCAGGTTCTGAGTTGCTGGCGTGAGGCTCTCAGGCATAAAACCAGCTTGAGTCAGGAAGGCATAGAGGTCGCGGCCGTTTTCTTGTGGCGCTGACGTGATCACGGTATCTGTTCCATCCAGGCGAGCATGCGTGCCCCACGGCTGTTGGTGGAGCAAGATAAGCGCTTCCTGAGCGCGTTCAAGCCGTACCATATACTCGCCCTGTCCACGCGTCAGTTCCTTGACCGCCCTGTCCGCGATGAGTTTGCCGGCATTAATGACCGCGACGCGCGAGCAAATCTGTTGCACCTCACCCAGCAGGTGGCTGGAAAGGAAGACGGTTTTCCCTTCACCCGCGAGCCGGTGCAGCAGATCGCGCATCTCGACGATGCCTACGGGATCAAGTCCGTTGGCTGGCTCATCGAGAATGAGCAGATCAGGATTGTTGAGTAAGGCAATCCCTACACCCAGGCGCTGTTTCATCCCCAGCGAATATGCCCTCACACGATCCTTCTGGCGCGCTTGCAGCCCGACCTGCTCCAGAATAGTCTGAATGCGCTGGCGTGACACGCCGCCAAGGACCGCGCCTACAGCCCGTAGATTCTCTCGCCCCGTCAGATGCAGATAAAGAGCCGGCGTCTCTACCAGGGCGCCAATGCGTGGCAGCAGGGAGGCCCGTCTGGTGGTAAGGTCCTGTCCGAATATCTCCACACGACCGCTAGTGGGCGCAATGAGGCCAAGCAGCATGCGGATCGAGGTAGTTTTCCCGGCACCATTGGGACCGAGAAAACCGACAATCTCACCGCGCCGGATCTCCAGATTGAGCTGGTTGACGGCAACACGCGAGCCATAGTGCCTGGTTAAGTCATAGGTGTGCAAGACTGTTTCGCCAGCCTGAAATGGCGAAGTGGTCGTGGCGGCTAGTGAGGCATGGTCTGCTTGCATAGGTTTCTCCTTTGGGTGTTTCTCAAACGTATAATGGCGCAGCATCTCACCTTGCAAACCTGAGAGCAAATACTGCATGACGCAAAGCATGATTCTCATGCAGACTGAAAGCATGACAACCTGTCGAGCGGATGTTATTTTAAGATCGAGGCAAAACGGCGATCATCCTGCTAATTCAGGTGTGGCCTGTCCAGAGAAAAGGCCACAAGACCGTTTGATCACACCGTTTTTTATACGGTGACGTTGCGTAGCACGGAACGAGCTGAGAGACCGCGCACCAGGGAGAGCGCGGCCAATATTGCCGCGATGGCCATAGCGATGACGATGGCCAGCCATGTGCCAATGGTGCTTGATCCCACAATCCCATCGTTTCCTGCGAAGAGTTGCGGCGCGCTATCGCGCAGACTTAGCCCCCAGGTGATGGTCGCTACTAATATCAGCACCATCGAGATAGTGGCCAGGATGGACGGAAGCACAGCAAAGTGTAGTAGCCTCTCAGAGATCTCGCTGCGGACGACGGCAAAGCATACCGCGCCCGCGCTGACGATGGCGGCTGCGATGAGTGTTCCGAAGAAGAGGCCCCTATCGAGAACTATTTGTCCCAGCGGAGAATGTTGGTTGCCTGGGTGGTAGTAGGCTTTCAGAAGAAACATGGTGCCCAGGAAAACTGCGAAGGCCAGAATGGGAGTAGCCAACAGGAGCAGGGGACCGCGACGTTTTTGTACGAGTGCGGACCTGACCACGGCGACAGCAATGGGCAGACCACCGGCCAGCACCGCCAGGAGCGCGGCAACCGCGCCGATCACAACGAGATTAAAAGAGAGGCCCACGATGCTGTGGGTCTGAGCTGCCTCTTTAAAATCGTCGTATTCGGTCATTTTCTGAAAGGCCCCGCCAGCCAGGATAAAGCCAATATAGGCGCAGAAAATCGTTAGCAGCGAGCGGCGCAGCGTGGCAAACATGTGGACCATCCTTTCATAGAGTGACATGCTGGTGGTACCCAGTTCTGGATGAAGATGGGCATCGAGCGCACCACAGAAGAGATCTATGCCATCTAGGCATGAGAGGGGGCGCTGCTCCAGCATGGCTAGGAATTCTTCCTCATAGCGTTCTCGCCAGGTGAGCGGATAGAAACGTAATAACGCGCGCGTAATTTTCATATGCTTGCTAACCTCTGTAAACCCATACTTGCAAATGTTTCCAGGCCGCTAAGCTGTTCTTGCAGAAATGCGACTCCCGTGGCAGTTAAACGGTAGGGACGCCGCCGCTCTTCTGCGGGTAGAGGCTCAATCAGCCCCTGTGTCTCCAGGCGGGCGATGGCACCATACAAAGTCCCAGGTCCCAGGTGGACACGCGCGAAGGCCTCAATATCCTCCATGATGGCATACCCGTGCTTTGGACTGCCGGCGAGACTTGCCAGGATGAGAATAGGCGGATCCGAAAATCGCCCCAGATTGGGTGTATCCATACACAGTGTCTCCAAACATTTGATATCCGTTCAGCGTTATATCGCCAAACATATTACGTTGAACGGAGTATACAGCGGAGAAAAGAGTCTGTCAAGAGGCTTGCGTGCCTTTGGATAAGTCCCGGGGATGTATAAGGGCGCACACAGGTGCAGAGCAGCAGTTTCTATAGGTTCTTTGCTCTCTGCTGTTCGGTTCGTCATCCATGAGTTACCTTGAATTTTTCGAACGGACGTTCTCCATCCATTCGACCCGGTTCTCAGGCGGGGTTGCAAGGGGCAGCAGGCCCTTGCCGGGGATGGCGGGGTGTCCCCGCCACCATAGGCGGCGAACACACGAGGGAAAAAGAGTTTTTCGGGGACACCCCGACCCCCGGCAAG
>JALYVR010000714.1 GCA_030853145.1 Chloroflexota bacterium
GGGAACGGGAGAAGCAAGCCTCGTCTATAATTTGACGCCGATAACAGCAAAGATCAGAAAGATGATCGGGGCCATTGGCAAACGACATGGTTTGCGCGGGAATGATCGGATGTTCCTTAACGACGATTGTGCCATGTTTCTTCTGGAGTTAGGTCAAGGGCACCTTCCGCAAACGCAGCTTCTGCGGGCCTATCAGAAACTGCATCTATATATCCCGATTGATCTGCGCTACATTCTTGCCTGTAAGCTCATGGCTGGGCGCCCTGACAAAGATTTCGACGACATCGCTCTCCTCCGAGAGAGGCTCACCATCCACACGCGCGAGCAGGCCCGCACCCTGGTTAGTCAGTTCTTTCTTGATCCATCTCACCAGGAGTTGTATGACCTTCCGCGAACACTCAAGGTGATCTTTCCAGAAGGATAGATCGAGTAGACTTGAAGTTACTTTAATTGTCACCAGAAGTAAGGTAGGGGATAGCATACTGGTTCAAGCTTAGAATACAATCAATGGTACGAGAAAGCAGGCAGAGGGGTTGTCATTGCCAAGATTGTTAAAGTTGGTATGGGGGTAGAGGCGGGTCAACTACTGCGAAATATTGCACGTTTCACAAATAGCCAAAATGCTATTCGGGATCAGGATTTCTTAGCTCTTGAAGAGGATTTCAATGCTTGGGCGGAGAGGATGTCAATTGACTATAACGTTTTTATGGAGACTCAGCGTGGTCAGTGGGAGTCACAACAAGCGTTTCAACAACAAAATCCTCAAGCTCGACGTTTTAAAGATCATGCCAATGCGTTTGATCTTATTAAAGTCTACGGAGCAGGGTGGATAGGACTACCAGGTGTAGCATTTAGCGATAACGCTCCTTTTATCCCTCCTGTTGGCTCTGTATATAGGCAGATTATTGATGAGAATCAGGATTAGTAGCAAAATCATGTTTCAGAGTGCTGGGCCAGGAAATACTCTCCGGCTTGCTCAAATTTTCCTGTTATGGTAAGCTGACTCTAGAGTCAGAACGCTGCTATCCCAGTGAGGTGCCTGTTCTAAGAATGGTAAGAGCCTTCTAGAAGAAACGAGCGTTCAGTGACACAAGGAACGCGCAATGATACAATTCGAGAAACAAACCTTGGCCACAGCATACAACGAACTCGCTTCAGGAGAAGAGGGATTTCGAGTGGCTATCGGCGATTTCATGGATGATTTTTTTCTCTATTATACCAGTGAGCGCCAGGGACTCCTTGATGATCCGATCCACATGCCAGAGAATCCCACCTGGGAACAACAGGGATGGGCGGCTTTCTGCGCAGGTGCCGCCGAGTATCTTGCAGATCGCTACGATTTGCAATGCCCTACATGGACGATGAATCCCACCTATAGGATGTCAGAGCCATGGTATATCATTCCCGATGCTAGCCCCGCGATGCGTGCTGACTTTCAGGAAACAGCCCCGGAACCGTTCAGAAAGCGCAATGTGTTTTGTAGTAACCGGGTCTTCTCTAATCCCCACCCCTCGTCACGCGAGCCAGGAGACTTTCACGACCTCCGACGCAAGCGCATGCAGATGCTGGACGCGATGGAGCCTGCAGAACGCAGCGCGTATATTGCTCGCTACAACTCGTATATGCCGGAAGCTCTGCATATCTCCATACAGCCTTAAAGCTCTTGGCGGCAACGAGGCGCGGTGAGGACGTTTTCATATTAAATAGGCTGCATGCTGATCAGCATAGCAGCCCAGGAGTCACGCATTCATGTATCGTCTCATCGCCATCGACCTTGACGGCACCTTGCTCACACCGGCTCCCCATAAAATGATCACCCCGCGCACATACAAGGCCCTGCATGAAGCGGCAGCGGCTGGCCTCAAAATTGTGATCACTACGGGGCAGACGCTGGCCGTGCTCCAGCATGTGTGCGCGGAGCTGCCGCTGGCGGGGCCACAGATCATCGAGAACGGGGCCATCGTCGCGGACTTCCACACGGGGGAAATCCTGCATGAGCAGTTGTTCCCGCAAGCCTATATCTTACCGGCGCTGGATGCCATGCGCACGCTAGGGCTGTACTGTGTCTACCATACGCACGAGGCGGTGTATGCCGATAGAGGCACGCCGCGTGTCCGTACCTGGTATCGCCCGCCCGTTCCGCCGGCCATCGAGGTGGAAGATGTCGCTAAACTATATCCCAGGACGTGCATCAAGCTGGCCGGGGTGGGAGAGGCGGCTACTCTGGTGCTGAAGCGCAAGGAGCTTGAGCGCATCTTCGCGGGCCAGTTATATGTGACGCAATCCGCCTACGATCTGCTGGAGTTTCTGCACCCCCAGGTCTCAAAGGGCCAGGCGCTGCGCGAGATCGCCGCCGACCTGAGAATCGCGCCGCGCGAGATCATGGCCATTGGCGACAACTATAACGACATCAGCATGCTGCGCTTCGCGGGACTGGGCGTGGCGATGGCCAATGCTCCCAACGAGGTTAAAGAGCTGGCCGACCACGTGACGCTGAGCAACAGCCAGGAGGGCGTGGCCACGGTGATTGAAGAGATGGTGCTGAACGCTAAAACAGAGTAAATTAGCCTGCTTAGAGCAGGCTGTTATAAAACATAACGCTCTGTCAACATTTCGATGGACGGTCCAATGTGTAGTGACCCCTCGCATGTACGCCTGGCAGAGCAAGGAGCATCCCGTGCGCTTGGAGGAACAGTCTTGGAAAAAGGGCGATCCTGATCCCAAAGCTCTGGCTTGCTATGGTGTGTTGTGGCAAGAGGGTCAGCCGGATGATCCCACACGCAACGAAATGTGGTTGCGCTTTGTCGCCGGGCACCCGGTCAGCGACAGCACCACTCAATTTCTCGAGTGGTGCTGCGAGAAGTTGGCGGCGCAAAGGAAGCACTCCTGGTTGCTGATCTGGGAGAATGCCTCCTGGCATATCAGTAAAATCGTGTGGACCTGGATCAGAGAACACAATCAGCAGGTCAAACAAACAGGCAAAGGTGTGCGCGTCCTGC
>JALYVR010000098.1 GCA_030853145.1 Chloroflexota bacterium
GTATTGAGCTGGCTGGCTACGGGCAAAGTTATTGGGACCGTGTGTGGGTTGATCATCGGTGGGGTTGTGGCGGGACTCTATGTCGGGTCCTGGCGCCTGGCTTTCCTCTTTGTTGGTATCCCTGGTTTGCTGCTGGTGTTGGCGGTCTGGCGCTTGCCTGAACCGGCGCGTCATCCAGCCAGCGAGAAGCGCGCATCCGCATCCATACTTGACGTACGCCAGGTGCTCGCGCACTTCTGGACGTTGTTAGGGATCAAAACGTTGGTTGTCTTGTTGCTCATGGGCATCCTGGAGGCCTTTGCTCTGTCATCGTTGACTGCCTATGTTTCTCCCTTGTTGCAGCAACGAGATGCTTTTGGTTTGAGTTCTGGGCAGGCTGGCCTGTTCGCGGGCCTCGGTCTCGCCCTGGCTGGTATTCCGGGTGTGCTCCTGGGCGGGTATCTTGCCGATTGGTTGAATCGCCGTTATCCAGGAGCGCGTATGCTTGTGTGTGGCCTGAGCCTCGCGCTAGCGGCTCCGCTCTCGCTGGCGATGATCCTCACCGCCACTACCCATAACATTGGCCTGTTCACGGCTCTCTTCCTGGGCACACTATTCGCAGACAGCGCGCACGCTGGTTCCTTGGCTGCTGCCCGCCTGGACGTGGTTCCCGCTCTGATGCGTGGCTCAGCCGTAGCGATTGCGATCTGCCTCAATCGTATCCTGGGGTCAGGTCTTGCTCCGACCGTTGTCGGATTGCTTGCCAGGAGTTTCGATCCAGGCGGGCAACACTTCCTGCACGCTCTGGCCGGGCATGATCTGGTGCTGGCTTTAGCTGTTACCTGTCCTGTCGCATTTCTCGCGGCGGGTGTCCTCAGTCTCCTCGGCTTGCGCTGGGTACAGCGTGATAGGCTGAGAGCAGAACGTGGCGCTAACGCATGATGATACATGAAAAAACACATAACCATAACAAAGATAGGAGCGCAGGATGCAACGAGTAGATGGAACTATGCAAGCAGGCGAATTGACGCTGATGCCCTTTATTGTGAAGGCAGACCTGGGCAAACCAGGGAAAGAACCGTATCGTATCGCGGCCGAGTTGGGGCGGTTGCTGGTCCCTGAGAGGCGAAGCAATCCCAAAAGCAGATTGATAGAGCTGGCTTTTGTGCGCCTGCAAAGTCATGCTACGCATCCATTGCCTCCGCTGGTGGTGCTGGCTGGTGGCCCTGGCGCTTCAGCTATTGATGCGCTCAAACGGGAGGACTTTTTGCCCTGGATCGAGGCGCTGCGGGAGGTGGGAGATGTCATTTTGTTAGATCAACGAGGCACCGGCCTGTCCAATCCCCGTCTGGATTGCCTGGAACGCTGGGACTTGCCACTTGATCAGCCTGGCAATCGAGCCGCTTTTCTCCAGAGAGGCCAGGAACGCGCTCGTGCTTGCGCCGCATTCTGGCAACGTCAGGGCGTGGATCTTTTCGGCTACACCACTGAAGAGAATGCCGACGATGTTGAGGCACTCCGGCAGGCTCTCGGGCTGGAGTATATCAGCCTGTGCGGGATTAGCTACGGCTCGCACCTGGCTCTCGCGACGATCAAACGCCATGAGACACATATTGCTCGCGCCATCGTCGCCCTGGTCGAAGGGCCAGATGATACCTTGAAGCTACCCAGCGCTATTCAAAAGCAACTGGAGCATCTCAAGCGGATGGTCAAGGAAGATCCCCAATTCGCAGGGACGCTTCCTGATTTGCTTGAACTCATGCAGACAGTATTGGAACGACTGCAAGAACCTGTGACCGTTCCCATCACGGATACGATCACGGGTGTCCAGGTAGCTGTGTGTGTTGGCGCATTTGATTTACAATTTGCGACCGCGCGCGCGCTTGGTTCGCTGGCGTTTCTGCGTATGCTTCCGGCATGCTATGTGGCCATGTCGCAAGGAGATTTCTCGTGGCTGGGAAGGACGATGCTGGAGTTTCGCCGTGAGTGGATTGGCAGTGCCATGAGCTATATGATGGATTGTGCTTCTGGATGCTCGGAAGCACGTCGTACCCGCATTCAACAGGAAGTCCCACAGACGCTGTTAGGGGACATGGGCAATTTCCCTTTCCCTGAGATATGTGATGCCTGGGGAAGGCCCGACCTGGGAGCCGCCTTCCGCACACCAGTAACCTCAAACGTACCAGCCTTTTTTTTGAGTGGGACGCTTGATGCACGCACGCCTATCAGCAACGCAGAGGCGGTACGCGCGGGATTTCCTCACAGCCAGCACTTGCTAGTTGAAGGGGCCGCACATAGTTTTACCGCGTGCATCTCCACTCCTGCTATCAGAGATGCGATGGTCTCTTTCCTGCAAGGGAAGGCTGCGACGATCACGAACGTCACCATCCCCTTTATGTTTGCACCTCTCAAGTCTGTGAGAGGCACGGTAGAGGATGAGTCATAGGGAGAGGGCAACAGATGAGGGCGTTGGAGCGTATACATGAGTGTCGTCTGTCAGAATTGTAATCGCGCCTGCCTGGAGTATCGTCGCTGGATGCGGCCACAGAAATGAGAAGGAACAGCAAGCAGTATGAAGAGGAATGAGACGCCCCGTCAGCAAGGTGCCCAGAGGCATACAAGAGGACTTCAGGCACGTATGACGGCTTCGTATGTGTGGGTGACGGTCCTCTTTGTGCTTGTACTGGAATTGTTGGTATTCACGCTCATCGCACTGGTGGTGAATCCTTTCTTTGCAGAGAATGTCCTCAAGCAATCAACAGGGCAGCAGGCACAGGTCTATGCCCTGGTCGCTGCTGTCCAGGGAAAAGGCTCAGCCCTCGATCCGCATACGACATTTCAACCCGGCCAACCAGGGACATTGGTGCTCCCAGGAACAAACTCCAGACAGGATATTCCAGCTATACCGTATATCAACACGCGCTATCCTACGACACAAGCGGTAACATTTGCTTTGCTCATTGAGCCGTCAGGTCAGATACTTGCCAGTTCCTATCCCGATCGCTATCCTATTGAAGTGCCTGCTTCCACAGTAGTGCCAGGAAGTACACACCTCATCAACCAGGCCCTGGCAGGAACAGCTGCGAGCGCGATATATGGAACGGCTGCTGGCCAGGTATTCTGCGTGACAGAGACCATCTGGAGTTGGAAGCATACCCCGCTAGGAGCGGTTTACTTGCAAGTGCCAGAGGGAGCACAGCCAGATATTTTCTGGCCGTTTGCCCCGCTCTTGCTCGTGAGTGGGTTGCTCTTGCTGATAGTGCTTGTGCCTGTCGGAGGGGTATTTGGGACAATGACCACGCGAGGGATTGTGCAACGCATTCACCAGTTGGTGCTCGTCACAAGGCAGTTCGCCAACGGTAATTACGCCAGTCGCGTGCCGGTGACGCGTTCCGATGAAGTGAGTCATCTCGAAGAGCAATTGAACCAGATGGCGGATCAATTCGTGACGAGCATCGCCAGGCAACAGGAACTGGCCTCGTACAATGCTCGTCTGGAGGAGCGAGCACGCATCTCACGTGAACTGCATGATGCTGTCTCACAAGATCTCTTTTCGCTACGTATGCTCTCCTACGGAGTGCAGGACAAGCTTCCGGCGGACTCTCCCCTCCATCCGTCTATCGCAGCTATGGAGCAGACCACAACCCATGCGATCCGTGAGATGCGCGCGCTGTTGCTGGAACTGCGCCCAGTCTCTCTCGAACATTTGCACATAGCAGAGGCCCTGGAAGAGATGGCCAGGACATATCGGACACGCTTAGGCATCGCTGTGACGACTACTCTCATTCCCGTTTCACTTAGCCTGAGGATAGAACACGCCCTCCTGCGTATTGCCCAGGAAGCCCTGACAAATGCCGTCCGGCATTCGTATGCCACGGTGATACGGCTCTCGCTCGTTCCACAGGATCGTATGGTGTGCTTGAGTGTCACTGACAATGGCAAAGGCTTCACTCCACCTCAGGATCAAGTCCAGCACGGACTCGGCCTGCGCCTGATGCAAGAGCGTGTCGAAGAACTGCACGGCATCTTCACGCTGCGTAGCGCACCCGGCGAAGGAACACATATTGAGGTCGCGGTTCTACAGAAAGAGGTTGAACATGATTAGTGTCGTCATCATCGACGACCATGCAGTCGTCAGGCAAGGACTGCGTTCGATGCTAGAAAGCCAGGCGGATATCGCTATCGTAGGAGAAGGTGGCGATGGGGAGCGCGCTATTGCTGTAGCAACCGAACTTTTACCGGATGTGCTGTTGCTGGACCTGCTCATGCCCAAAATGGATGGCATCACGGCCATTCGGGAGATCAAACGGCTCACTCCTACGACGCAGATCATCGTTCTGACCTCATACTACGAGGATGATTACGTCTTCCATGCAATGAAGGCAGGTGCGCTCTCGTACTTGCTCAAAGATTGCAGCCCGCAAGAATTGATCGCGGCAGTACATGCAGCAGCACAAGGCGAGAGCAGGCTGCACCCTATGGTAGCCATGCGTATTCTCCAAGAATTACACCAGCGAGGCCAATCACTGTTGCATGACCTGACGACACGCGAACGCGAAGTGTTGACCCTGCTTGCTCGCGGTCGCTCGAACTACGAAATTGCGGCAGAGTTGGTAATCAGCGAGGGAACCACCAAAAAGTACGTCTCTAACATCTTATTGAAGCTGCACCTGGCTGACCGGACCCAGGCGGCTATTTATGCCTTACAACAACGTCTTGTTCCACTCAAAGACGCCCTGGACAAAGAGGAGTGAGCATATGAGGGACATTTTTCCTTGCTCGATCTGATAAAGCACGCCGCTACGAAAGATGAGCGACTTGTGTGAAATCCTGACAGCACGATTACATATTCTACTACATTGTAGCACTACGTAAATAGGCTGTGCCCTGACCTCTTTTCATGTTATACTCGCCCTGTACAATATGCCAGATATGAAAAATTCGCGAAAGTTAGAAAAACTTCATATGGGGTTTATCACTATGCCTAATAAATCAGCGCGCGAGATGGCACTCCAGATCCTCTATCGTATTGAGACGAAGAAAGCCTATTCAACCGTGCTTCTAGATCAAGCAGCTAATGATCAAAATTGGGATGGCAATCAGGCTTTACTGCGACAATTAGTGAAGGGTACGCTAGAATGGCGCGGAAAGATAGATTCCGTCCTTGAGCAGGTTGTGAAAGGTGACCTGGACTCTTTGACCCCCTGGATTCGCAACATACTACGCCTCGCCACATATCAGATCCTGTTTCTGGATAGGATTCCACCTGAAGTTGCCGTCAATGAGTCCGTTGAGTTGGCAAAAAGATATGGCCATCGGGGAACTGTCAGGCTCGTCAATGCTGTTCTTCGCAAGGTAGTTGCACAGCGACAACAGAAGGTAGCACCTCCTATTGTAGAACAAGATCCTGCGGATTATATTGCTATAAACTTCAGTCATCCAAAATGGATGGTACAGCGCTGGATTCAGCAGCTAGGGGCGGAGGAGACGATTGAACTATGCATGGCGAATAATCAGGCTGGACACCTCTGTTTGCGAACGAATACGTTGAAGGGAAGTACATCTGATCTTCGAATGCAATTGGAAAAAGAAGGTATTGACTTTCGCCCGGCTCAATACGCTCCAGACTGTACGATTGTCACCAAATTGCCCCGCACTACCCGGTTGAATCAGCTTTCTTCGTACTGTAACGGCTTGTTTCAAGTTCAGGATGAGAGTTCTGCCCTCATTGCGTATCTCGTAGATCCTCAGCCCGGAGAATGTATCGTGGACCTCTGCAGCGCTCCGGGAGGGAAGACAACACATTGCGCCGCTCTTATGCAGAACCAGGGCCGAATCCTGGCAGTAGACCTGCATCGCCATCGTCTCCACTTGATCCAAACCAATGCCAAACGCCTGGGTATTACGATGATTGAAGAGGTCTGTGCTGATGGGCGTACTCTCCATCTGGATCATCTGGCTGATAGAGTGCTGGTAGATGCTCCATGTTCAGGCTTAGGTGTGCTTGGCCGGCGCAGCGATGCGCGTTGGAACAAAGCGGAAAGCGATCTCCAGGGGCTCCGTGTTTTGCAACTAGAACTTTTACAGCATGCCTCGACTCTCGTGAAACCAGGTGGCCGCTTAGTGTATAGTACCTGTACAATCGATATTGACGAGAACGAAGGAATCGTCCAGACATTTATAAACAATTCTTCAGACTATAAGCTGCTGGGAGCGCCTGAACATATACCAACACCCTTAGTCGATCAACAGGGATACTATAGAACGTGGCCGCATCGCCATGACATGGGTGGGGCATTCGGCGCGGTGATGATCAGGTCTGTGTAGGAGTGAGTTCCTATGCAAAATACCTGAAATGGGCAGGAACTACGACACGCTCAGACGACAAAAGCCGGCGAAGACAGACAAAATATTGCTTACAGGAGTACAGAAATGCAACAGATATTCCTCGGTAGTAGCCCGAAAAATGACAGGTTTCTGACCGAAGCTGTCAACACATTCGCGCGCGTGGCGACGCGTTTAGCAGATGCTGTGCTGGAGCAAGAGAACTGGCGTTGGCGCGCCTACGAGGGCGTGCGCATGGCCTTTCTCCAGACCTACCTGGAACTGCGGGAACTGGCCACGATCATCGCGATGGATCGCGCGCAGCACGGCCCGGCCCTCACCACCGCCCAGCGTATCCTGGGCCAGCATCACATCGCCTATCAGAGCCTGCGCGGCGTGCTCGTAGGCGTGAACAGCGCAGAGGCCGATCGCTCGCCCGCTGAAGGGGAGTGGCCCCTGCGCCGGGTGCTTCCACATATCATGGATACGGAGCGCGGCTTCGCAGCGGTGATGCACTATGCTCTTGAGCGCTATCGCAGGGGCGAGCCTCCCGCGGAGATGTCTGATGAGACTGCGATGAACGTCTACCATCTTACCGACGACGATTTCTATCAGGCGCCCTATGAGCAGATGCTGACCCTTTACGAAGAGATGCACAATCGTGTCCTGGCAGAGCTGGCTGGTATGCCGGAGGATGAGCTGAGCGCTCCGTCGCTCTGGTGGGAAGAGGAGGAGGTAACGATGCGCTTTCGCCTGCATCGCTTCGATGCTCACCTGCGCGAGCACACCATCCAGGTCGAGAAGACACTCGTGGGCATCGGCCATCCTCCCAGCGAGATCGAGCGCCAACTGCGGCTGATCTACGAGGCGCTGGGCGAGGCCGAGGGCGCGCTGATCGGCGCCTGGCAGAGCAACAGCGAGCGACAGCGGCAACTCGCGGAGACGATCACCGCGCGCGCTCATGAGCTTGAGGTTGTGTAGGATACAGCCATCTTAGAGCGGCCTGGTGTACCATTCCGATGCCAGGCTCAGGCCCATCTGTGCAAGCATTGCGCGTTTGGGCTGATCCAGGTGGGCACACACAACCACGATCTGTGCCGCCCCGCGCTGCTTTGCCTCGCGCATCACCTGCTCTATCAGGAGCCGACCGGCGATCTCCCAATCTTTATGGTTGGCAATGGTGAAGTCGTCCACGCGACAGGTCGGCCCTGGCACAGCATACACCGGTGGCGCCGGGACAAAGTCCGCGATGATAAAGCCATCAACTATCCCATCTTGTTCGTAGACAAGCGCGAGAACATCGTCTCTTTGCACTAATCGTTCTATCCAGGGGAGATGCTTTTCGCGCGAGTCTGTCGCCTTATGCCAGAAAACGGGCTGGTAGCTCTCATACTCGACACGTTTCTGCTCGGAGAGATCAACCATCGCGGGTACGTCGGATGTAGATGCTTTTCTGATTGTATCGGCCATAGGTGTCTTCCCTTTATGGCGAGCGCTTACCTCGCGCTCTGCACAACTTTCAACGCTGTTGTCTCTGTCTCCCAGGCTGGCAGCGCGCGCGCCGCCCGTTCCCCATCGAGGATAGCGTGCTCCACGCGGCGCGGGGCCAGGCAGTCGCCGATGCGATAGAGCTGCTTGATCTTGCCTTGAAGTTGTTGGTACAGGTCATCGTTGACTACCTGGGGTGTGACCAGCACGGCGAGGGCTACATCTGTGAGCTGGCGTGGCTGGCCGGTGTAGTTGTTGATGATCGTCGCGCCGCGTGGTTCGAGGCTGGCGAGGAAGTAGTTGGCCGTCATGCGCGCGCCTCTGGCGAGCATGCGCCGGTACCATAGCTCGATGTCGAGCGTGATACTGAGGTCGCCGCCGGCGAAGAATTGTGGGGCTACCACCTCGACGAGGCAGCCGCGCTCCGCCAGCAGTTCGGCGACGCTGGTGGCCTGGTGAAAACCGATCTGATCGTACACCAGCACGTATTCCCCCGGTTGGGCGCTTTTCTGGCCCTGAAGCACCTGCCAGACCGTCGCGACATGGGGCAGGTCGGCGCCGGGTACGGGAGGCAGGCTGGGCCGCGAGCCGGTGGCGATAATCACGGCATCGGGCCGCTCGCGCTCGATCATCTCAGCCGTGACCTCGCTCCCCAGGCATACCTCGACTCCGGCCTCCTGGATGTCGCGCTGCAAGTTGCGTGCCGCGTCCCCAAATTCGACGCGGCCAGGCACACGCACAATCAGGTTGATCTGCCCCCCCAGTTCGGGTTCTTTCTCATAGAGCCTGACGCGATAGCCGCGCTGTGCCGCTACTTTGGCCGCCTGCATGCCTCCTGGCCCACCGCCCACGACCAGCACGTTGGGGCGGCGGACTGCTGATCGCTTGCTGGCCGTGACAGGGATGGGTGGGAAGAGCAGCTCGTTGCCTGTGGCGGGCGTCTGGATGCAGCCCAGACTCAGGTTGAGGCCCATGCGCCCGATGCAGTACTGGTTGCAGGAGATGCACAGCCGGATGGCCTCCGTGCGCCCCTCGCGCGCCTTGCGACTGAAGGCCGGGTCGCAGATCTGGCCGCGCACAACGTCCACCATATCGGCCAGCCCTTCGCGCAGGATGCGTTCGGCCTGCACCGGGTCCTTGATGCGCCCCGTGCAGAAGACCGGCAGCTTGACCGTCTCGCGAATGCCGGCGGAGACGAACAACTGGTAGCCGGGCGGCGTATGCATCGAGCCTTCTACCATATAGAGGTTGTGGAATTCGCCGATGCTGGTGTTGATGAAGTCGAGCTGCCCGGTCGCTTCCAGGCGGCGGGCGATCTCGCGCACGTCGTCGAGCGTCAGCCCGGCGGGGATCAATTCGTCGCCGCAGAGCCGGATGCCAAGCGTGAAGTCGCGCCCGACCTCGGCGCGCACGGCATCAATGACTTCGAGGGCGAAGCGCATGCGATTGGCCAGCGACCCGCCGTAGCTATCGCTGCGCCGGTTATAGTATGGGGAGAAAAACTGGCGCATCAGCGAACTGTGGGAGGATTGCAGTTCCGCGCCATCGAAGCCGCCCTCGCGCACGTGGCGGGCCACCAGGGCATAACCGCGCACGATCTCGGCGATCTCCTCCGGCTCAAGCTCCTTGCACATCTCGCGGTGAATGGGATCGACCATCGGCGAGGGACCGACCACCGGGCGGCGCGAGTACATACTGCTGGCCTGCATGCCATTATGGTTGAGCTGCGCGAAGATGCGCGTCTCCTGGTCGTGGACCGCGCGCGTCATGCGCCGGTAGCCAGGCACAACACGGGGATCGAAGCCGTGGATGAGCTTCTGATAAGCCCAGTCGCTGGCATGCACCGATTGTTCCTCGGTAATGATCAGTCCGCAACTGCCCCTGGCGCGTTCGGCATAATAGGCCGCGAGCCGTGGCCCCGGCAGGTTCTCCTCCGCCAGGTTGGTCAGGTGGGCCGCGAAGACCACGCGATTGGGGATGACGGTTTGCCCGATACGAATAGGTGTAAAGAGATACTGGTACTGGCCTGCCATGCTGGTTCTCCCTGGTAGAAGCGGTGTTCTCTGGCCGATGCATTTTCCTCGTAGGGATAGTATAACCTTTCTCTCATAGGTGATTGTTGGGGTTTTCAATCTGTAATCCCTCGACACCAGCACAATCAAGGAGGCCAATGTCAGCGCAAACAAAGATGGGCGCGAGCACTTGATTGGCTACCGTGTATTGATGGAGAGCAAGGACGCAAGCGAGTTGTACCGCATCATAAGCACGTAAGCGATGAGAGCGACAGAGGTCGCCTGCTTGAGTATAGAGATCAGTAGTCACAGGCCAGATGTTGTAGCTCTCTGTGCTGTCCTGTCGGAACACTGCAATGAGTCTATCTCGTTCAGTAGTGCTAATGCTTTGCTCTCGTGCTCTGCGGCAGATTGCCGCGATAACCTCAACAAGTGCGGCTTGTGAAATGTACAGGTCGTGCCCCTCTACTAGATTGCAGAGCGAGAGAATCCATGCTTGACCGGGTTCAGAGATGTACCGTTTGATGAGGGCTGAGGTATCCAGAAAGTAAATCGCCATTAATATGGGCCTCGGTCTTCAATCACCATTTCAGAGGCAGGCGTATCACTGGCAAATAAACGCGCAAGTCGTTCCCTTTGAGTGTGTTCATCTGGAGTCAATTGTCGTGGTGTAGCCAGATTGAGGAGTACCCCTTCACGATACAATTTCTCAGCAAGCTCTCGCCCGGTCATAAGATGTTGTTCTTTGGAAGTTGTTTGTAAACTGCGGATCATATCACGCAGAAGTATTTCAGGCTGCTTCCCGCTTTTTGAGGCTTCCAAGGCCAGCAAGTGATATTCTTGATCGCTCAATGTAACGATCATTTGGTATGCCATAGAGCTTTCCTCCTCTCCTTCTCCTTCTTTACATGAAGGATGTGTCACCTTGATACCTCTGGTAGATCAGCACCATTATAGCATACTTTAGTTCTTGAGCTATCTCCTCAACAGAAAGCCAGGGCTGCGGGAATGATCTTCTCAGGCACACAATCTCACGCCTGCATACCTGCCTGCCGTCCTTCGAGGATGGCCTGCTCGATGTGGCGGGGAGCGATGCAATCCCCGGCGCGGAAGAGGCGCGGCAGGTGGCCTTTGAGCGCGTAGTACAATCCTTGCTCTGGCCGCTCGTATGTGCCGAGCACCACCATATCGGTGGAGATAGTTCGCTCGCCAGCTATGAAGCGGTCGCTGACGATGACCTGTCCCAGCTCGATGCGTACTACGGAGGTATGCGGTGTCATGGTGACACCGTGGGCCAGAACACGCTGCATCCAGGGTACGATATCATGGGTGGCCACAAGGTCGTGTCCGACGTACCAATCCTCGGTCACAATCTCGACGCTGCGACCCTCCGCTGCCAGGAGTTCGGCTACCGAGAGCAGTCCGTGCGATCCTGTCTCGTCGATGACCACCACGCGCGTCCCCTCGCCGCGCTCACCGCGCAGGATGCGCCGTATATCAATGACGTGCGGCAGATCGTGACCGGGGATAGGCAGCAG
>JALYVR010000715.1 GCA_030853145.1 Chloroflexota bacterium
CGTTTCATCTGATCTACAGAGACTTTCGGCCTGCAACTCCCCATGTAGTACGTCGTACATCATTCTGGGGGCTGTGAACAGCATGGCCAGGAAGCGTTACAGAAAACCACCCCTCACACGGGGACTGTTATCACTCACGATAGCAGTCCCGCCAGACGCGACAGCCGGCGCGCTGGAAGGGCAGATGCGACACGCGACTCATCAAGCCTCGCGCATAGCGCGACAGGTCTCTGAAGCCCGGCCACGCGCATGCCCGGTGTGTGGCTGCGCCGACATGCGGGACGAAGGGATTGATCGGCGCACTCAGCCGACCAGCTTTGGCCAGCTCGCATACGCGCGCAGGCGGCTGCGTTGTCAGAGGTGTTCTTATCGCCTCGAACCGGCGAACCCACGGATTTCCCACATTCACTGGATATGATACGCTGTGTTTAAGCTGTTCGGTTCAAGCACCAACTGTAAAAAGCATGACATGAAGGGGGAACAAGGGACGATGGGCAGAAAAGGAGCATCCCCGAAGAGAAGAGAAGCTGATCGCCTGCGCCAGGGTACGAAGCGACGATCAAAATTGTGGGGATTGCAGGCTCATATGACGATCTCATATATGTGGGTGACGATTACCCTGGTGCTCGCCCTGGAGGGGCTTGGAGTCGCACTCCTCCTCATCATTTTAGCCGGGAACGGGCTGAATTTGCTAAACCTTCCCTTGATGGAAGGAGCCGCCCTCAAGTATGCCTATGCTGTCACGCTTCAGACAAACGGTGTTGTCTTGAACCCTCATACTACGTTTCAACCTGGCCAGCCTGACTCTCTTACTCCTCCACAAGATGATATTTCTGGTTATCGTATGCACATTACTTATATGCCGGCACCCCCTATCGACTCCGGTTCTTCGCGGTTTGCGCTGCTCGTCGCTCCAAACGGGCAGATCGTTGCCAGTTCCTCACCCTATCTCTATCCCAATAACACCCTTATTCGGCAAGTGCTACCAGAAGCAACGCCTTTCATTATGCATGCGCTTGTAAAAGGCGTCTCCGAGGTGAGCACAGAACCGGTCTCAGGGACGCTTGCAGTGCATGTCATGCGCATTATGGAGATCATCTGGAGCAGACAGCATACACCTATCGGCGCCATCTATATCCAGAACACAACTGGAATAGATTCTATCCAGCCTGTTATGGGACTCTTATTACTAAGTGGATTGATTATTCTGGTGATCACCACACCGATTGGCGGTCTCTTTGGGCTATTGACAACACATGGCGTGGTCCGTCGTATCAGACACCTGGTGTCCGCAACGGCGCACTTCGCGAATGGGAACTATGATCAACGGGTACGCGTCACGCGCAATGACGAGGTCAGCCAGTTAGAGCAACATTTCAACCAGATGGCACAACAACTGGCGGAGAGTATCGCCACACGCGAGGAGCTGGCCAGGCGGAACGCGCGCCTGGAAGAACGGGCGCGCATCTCACGTGAGCTTCATGATGCGATCTCCCAGGATCTGTTTTCACTGCGCACGCTGGCCGATGGGCTACATGAGGCGATCCGGGCCGGGTCCCAGGTGACTACTCTTCAGCCGCATGCCGCTCTACTGGAACAAACAACAATCACGATGACCCGCGAGATGCGCGCCTTGCTGCTGGAGATGCGGCCACCCAACCTTGATGGCTTAGACCTGGATGAGGCTCTTGAAGAACTGGCATACACCTACACTGTTCGGTTGGGCATCGCTGTCACAACCACTCTTTCCCCTGTTGCCCTGGGACCACAAACGGAACAGACACTGCTCCGTATTACTCAGGAAGCACTCACGAATGCGGCCCGGCATGCCTGCGCCACAGCGATTACCCTTTCCCTGACGCGCGAAAAACAGATGGTAGTGCTCACGATCGCAGACAATGGACAGGGCTTTGACCTCAACGAAAGCGCTAAAATGCATGGATTGGGGCTGGGCCTGATGCAGGAACGCATCCGCGAACTGCATGGCCATTTTTCATTAGCGACGGCCCCTGGTCAAGGGACCCGCATTACAGTTTCGGCTCCCCAGGAGGATTTGGATGATTCGCGTTCTCATCGTTGATGACCATGCGGTGGTGCGCCACGGGCTGCACTATATGCTGGAGCAGCGGCCAGACATTGAGGTAGTTGGCGAATGTGGTAGTGGCGAGCAGGCCATGGAGCTGGGAATCGAGCTGCTACCTGATGTGGTGCTGCTCGACTTGATACTACCGAACATGGATGGGATTACCGCTATCCATGAAATCAAACGACTCGTTCCCGGCATCCACATCATCATTCTCACCTCCTACTACGAGGATAAACAGATTTTCAGCGCCATCAAAGCCGGCGCGCTCTCGTACCTGCTCAAGGAGAGCAGTACGCTGGAGGTAGTAGAGGCTATCCGTGCTGCTGCGCGGGGTGAAAGCAAGCTCCATCCGCGCATAACAACACGTCTGCTGCGCGAAATGCGCCAGCAAGAGGCGTCCCCGCTCAAGGACCTGACGCCGCGAGAACTGGAGGTCCTGACCAGGATCGCGCGCGGACGCTCCAATCAGGAGATCGCCGCCGACTTAGTGATTAGCGAGCCAACCGTCAGAGCCTATGTCGCCAGCATCCTATCGAAGCTACACCTCGCCGACCGTACACAGGCAGCTATCTATGCGCTACAACAGAGGCTGGTGCCTCTAAATGATACCTCTGAGGAGGTGTAAACGGCTCCTCCTCAAGGGAACTATCCACGCTCCCCTAGCGTCTCTAGAACAAGAAACCATATTGTTGAGACATCTACCAAAGGAGCCCGCTCATGTTACGCTTCTCTCGCCCTCTACTCTGGCGCTACTCCCTGCTATTTTGCCTGCTCTCCGGAGCCGTCCTGCTGTTGGCAAGTTGTGGTCAAAATGCCACTGCCAGGCAAACTTTGACAAGGGTAGGCAGGGGCCCCTCTCAGGGTTGCAATATCGAGGTGGACTGGGCCATACATTAT
>JALYVR010000716.1 GCA_030853145.1 Chloroflexota bacterium
AGCAAGATCAGCAAACCACCTGTAGCGGAAGCAGAACGACCTCCGCCGATGTCTGCCGTTGGGTCCAGACCCTTTTTGACCTGCATGCTCGTATTGCTGCACGCTTTGCCCGTCCGGAGCCGTGTCGCCGGACGCTGGCCTATCTGCAAGGCATCTTGAGTGAAACGGAGCGCAAAAACGGGTGGCACTTGGCTGAACATGCGAAGGAAGTTCGCCCTGATGGGATGCAACGCCTGCTCTCTTCCGCTGTCTGGGACACCGATGGGGTGCGCGATGATCTGCGCTCTTCTGTGCTTGAACAACTGGGCCAGGCATCAACCATTGTGGCCATCGATGAAACGAGTTTTCCCAAACAAGGCCAAAAATCAGCAGGTGTTGGCTTGCAGTACTGCGGAACCACTGGACGGGGTGAAAACTGTCAGGTCGGAGTCTTTCTCTCGTATGTGACGGCCAAAGGCCATACCCTGATTGATCGCGAACTGTATCTGCCCTTGGACTGGTGTGAGGATCGCGATCGGTGTCGAGCCGCAGGCATCCCAGAATCGGGACGCTTCCAGACAAAGCCAGAACTGGCCTAGCGCATGATCGAACGCATTTGGCACGCTCAGATCCCCATTGCCTGGGTCGTGGCTGATACAGTCTACGGTGGTAATCTGAATCTGCGTACCTGGTTGGAAGTGCATGGGTATCCTTACGTGATGGCTGTGGCTTGCAATGAACCGGTCGGATTCCAGGCATCGACCGGACGCAGACGCGAAGAGGCTGCGTTGGTCGATGCATTCGTCCTTCACGATAAGGACTGGCAGCGCCTGTCCATGAGCAAAGGTACCAAAGGCCCCAGACTCTTTGATTGGGCAATCGTCCCCATGCTCCATGTTTGCTACCCAACCTCCTGTCCTTCCCTTGACCATTCCTGAAGTGCGCCATGTGCTCGCACGGCTCATCTGGCCTTTGTCTTCATCCACCTGTCGGGTGCTTGCTTGGTCGTGGTGGCGTCGTTGCCACCAAGGCACGGCGAGCTATTACCACATCAAACGTCGTCTGAAAGCTGGCTAATCCTAGCTGGCTCACCTCATCCCCTCGGCTTTGTTCTGGCGCGCGCTCATTTCCCAGATTTCCAAGAAATTTCCTGGAAGTGCCGAGACCTCTGCATCCCGTTGAACAACTCGCTCGCTCTCGCATGCCTCCCCTGATCGAATACAGCGCTCCAGGCATCTACGTGATCATCAGTTCACAAGAAGGGGAGGTGCATCTGGAGCCCAACTCGCGCGCGTGGTTTGACTGGCTGGCTACCCTTTCCTCTTTCCGTTTCATTGGGCCTATGGGGCGCTTTACGGGGCATCGAGGATACAAGGATGGTCAGCAATTGGTCAGCTTCTCGTTGTGTCCGCCGTCATACCTACAAGCACTATCTTGGTATGACGGAGAGCTTGACCATTGCCAACCTGGAGTGCACCGCTGCCAAGCTTCAATCGGACATCGACGCGCGCTAGGTCTTGGCGCTCTTCCCTGTCAATGATCTCCTCTGGCTCTCAACAAGTGCGACTGTAGTGTTGACGCCGATTTCCCACGTTTCACCTTAAAATTGGTCGAAGTTTGGCCCAATTTACCAATACATTTACTCACCAAACGCGGAATGCGGCGTACACATCAGGCAGGGAACATTCCGCGAAAGTAATATGATTGTACTTACGATGGAGGTGTCTCGCTCAACGAACCAAGGCGGCGCATCTGGGGCCAGAGCAACGCGACGAACAGCACAACGAGGACCGTACCCACGCCACCACCAACCACGGAGACGACGGGGCCAAGCAACTGGGCAACCAGGCCCGATTCAAAGCCGCCCAGTTCGTTGGAGGCGGCGATAAAGAGCGAGTTGACCGAGGAGATGCGCCCGCGCATGGCATCCGGCGTGCGCATCAACAGGAGCGTGCTGCGAATGACGACGCTGATATTATCGAACGCACCCAAAGCAAAGAGCATTGGTAGTGAGAGCCAGAACGAGCGCGATAGGCCGAAGACGCAGGTAGCGATGCCGAAGCCCGCCACGGCCAAGAGCAGCGTGCGACCGGCTTTTTTAAACGGCGGCCGGTGCGCGAGCACGAGCGCGGTACATAGAGCGCCAATCGAGGGCGCCGCGCGTAACCAGCCCAGGCCGACCGGGCCGACGTGCAGGATATCTTTGGCGAAGATCGGCAAGAGCGTGGTGGCGCCACCCAGCAGGACCGCGAACATATCCAGAGTGATCGCCGCCAGGATGATCTGCGTGCTGCGCAGGAAGCGTAGACCCTCCGCCAGCGAATGCAGGGTCATGCGCTCGCCGGAACTGCTCACGCGCTGCTCCTCATGCATCAAGAAAAGCAGGACCACGAAGATCAGAGAGGCCGCGGCGTTTAGCGCATAGACCAGCGTGGCCCCGTGAAACAGGGCGATGACGAAACCGCCGACCGCCGGACCCACCACTGAGGCCAGTTGCCAGGAACTGCTGCTCCAGGTGGCCGCGCTCTCATACGCCCGCGCGGGTACCATCTGGGGCAACAAGGCCCCGGTAGCAGGGTTACCAAACGCGACAGCCGCGCCAATCAGAAACAAGCAGCCGTAGATCAGCGCAAGCGAGCCTCGCGAGTACGAGAGTCCAGCCAGTCCAAGCGAGCCTAGCGTCAGGAGAATCTGGGTGATGATGACGATATGCTTACGATTGAACTGATCGGCCATATGCCCGGCCGGCAGCGAAAACAGGATGACGGGGATCACCAGCACCAGGCCAACGCCGCCAAGGACAAGCGCCGAGCCGGTGCGCTCGTAGAGTTCCCAACCAATGGCCACATTGAGCATCTGCTCCCCGATGGCCGCCGCAAATGTGCCGGCAAACAAGAGCTGGAAGTTACGAAAGCGCAAGGCTTGATACGGATCATGCGCGCCAGGCGGTTCTATGTCCGCGGTAGATATAGACACAGTGGTGGGCGACTCGCTGTTAGAT
>JALYVR010000717.1 GCA_030853145.1 Chloroflexota bacterium
TTGCAGCACAATACAGTAGCGCTGGAAAAAAGGCTCAGGCAGCATGTGTGGCTCGACCCCCTGGAATTTCGCCTCCTGTTTGCACATTGGGCACGGGTGGTAGCCGGTGGTGAACGCCTGGCTATAGAAGCGGGGGAATACCTGTAGAACGCGCTTAAATGCCGGTCGAAACGAGTGCAGATTCAGTGGTATTAAATCCCCGGTCTGGGTGATATCACAACCATGAGCGGAGCAGATAGGACAACGCAGGCGCATGTTCACGTTTCCGCCAGGTAGTGGCTCAAAGATACCTAGCAGGCGCTGGCGTCCGCAGATGAAGCACCACATGTTGGTCTCGCGCCACCCTGTCTCCTGCTCTGCATCCAATGTCAGCCCGAACTCTTCGGCGTCGGCCCTTAGTTCGTTGTTGAGCACCTGGCGCAACTGGCGGCGGGCGCGATGCAGGCGCACCTCCAGGGCATTGATGGTCACGCCCAGGCGCAACGCTACCTCGTCGTGCGGCATCTCCGCCAGGTAGTGCATCGTCAGCGCCTCGCGTGTGCCGGCCGGGAGATAGCCCATGGCGCGATCAAGCAGCGCGGTCAGGCCCTGGCGGCTCAACTCCTCGGCCGGGTCAAGGGCCAGCGGGTCAGGTAGATCATCCACCTGCTCAGGTGTCTCTGATCCGTCTAACTCTCCAGCGCGCAGAGTGGAGAAAGGTGCCTGGCGACGCGCGGCTGTATCCCGCGAGCGTGCCCAGCGCAGGCACACATTGCGGCAGATGCCATTGAGCCAGGCATCGAAGCGTTCCGGCTCGCGTAAATGCTCAAGGTGCCGCCAGGCCTCTACGAAGGTCTCCTGGACAACATCCTCGACGCCATCGGGCGCGACACCTTGCATACGCGCCAGCCGCGCCAGTCGCGGTTGAGCGGCGGCCACTATCTTTTCTATGTTGTTAACCAGAATATGCTGCTCATTTCTTGAGGGAGCCAGGTTATGTTCCGCGCTATGCTTCTCTTGTGTTGTAGTTGCCATTGTATCAAACATACGATAGAACTGTCTCCTTTCTGTAGATATGTCGCATCAGAGCCACAAAAACTTACAGGAAAATTTCTCTGTAAGTGTGCAATCTGCAAATGAGCAAGATGCGAGAAGCTTTTCCTGATCTCGCATGCTATGATGAGGCAGCAACGTAATCATCGTCTCTTTGGTGATGATTGGACCAGTGGCTAAACAGAGAGGAGCAGGAAGAAGATGGATATGAAACTTGAGCTTGTGCCGGTACCGGTTTCGGATGTTGACCGCGCCAAGGCCTTTTATGTTGAAAAGGTGGGATTTCACGCAGACCATGATGTACAGCCTGGGAACGGTATGAGAATTGTCCAGCTAACACCGCCGGGATCGGCTTGTTCGATCGTCATCGGGACCGGTATGGGCGAAATATCTGCAATGCAACCTGGAACGATCAAGGCTCTGCATCTGGTGGTAGCGGACATACACAAGGCCCGCGAAGCGCTTGCTGGCCGGGGCGTTGAAGTGGGCGAGGTTGACGATATGGGGGGCGTGAAGTATGTCTCCTTCAGTGACCCCGACGGCAACTCGTGGCAATTGCAGGAGATACCAGCTCGTTTTTGATCCTGATATATGCAAGAGATCTATGTGCAGCAAAGGCGGATTCATTGACCATTAACTATGTCTTCACAGGCATTGCCGTGGCCGACTATGAATCGTCGCTTGCCTGGTACAAACGCTTCTTTGGACGGTCCCCAGATGTCATCGTGACGGAAAACGAATCCATGTGGCAGGTAGCAAATACTGGATGGATCTACGTGGTTGGTGACAGCAACCGCGCCGGCAAAGCCTTGCTCACGTTTCTTGTGGACGACCTGGAGGCTCATATCGCTGAGCTGGGGGAACGAGGGCTTGAAACTTCTGCCATCGACACAGCGCCAGGGCTCTACCAGAAAGCGGTGATGACCGATCCCGATGGCAATATGATCTCCTTCGGTGAGGACCTCAGCACAGGCAACTGACGCTACTCCGTTGCAGCGCGCTTGATCAGCATGGCGGATTGACCCCCATTGCTGCTGAAGTTCTGGTGGACCGCGAGAATCGTTTGTACCTCTTCAGGAGGGCAACCGAGCAGGAGTTTGATCTCAGTATCGCGTTTCTTGAGGTCCACCGTGCAGATGAGCGCCTCGATAGTCCTGTGGGGCAGGCCGCCTACCCACACGTCGATACCAGCGCCATCGCCTGAACTCGTGCCTTGCAGATAGCCATAATCTAAGGGATAACGGAAGTCTGGATAGCGAGGGTGCAGTGAACCTCGCGGCCGGTCGCTGGTAGCTACCAAGGTATCGAGCGCATTCCAGAAATGAGTGCTATCCATTACATCCCTTCTACGAACTTTTCCAATCGTTCGCCACGCAAGACAGGTGCCGTGTCGCACAGATTCAAGCGCACGGTATAGGATACATCATCTGGGAGCCCCAACTCGCGGAGTTCGCGCCCGCTCTCGCACTCCCACAGCAGGTCTTCGATGTTGTCTTGTACCGACAGAAATGCGCCTTCAGCTACGCGAGCTTCAGGCGACTTCTTCTCTTGCAGGCATGAGAGAATGGCCCCAGCTCCCAGGTAATCCTCAATCGCCATGCGCAGCGCACCATCTTCACCCGGTGACTTCCAGCGTTCTCCGCAGGCGATTACCGTCACGGCCAGATCTTGCATATCAAGCAGTGATGAGACAGCAGTTGCTACAGCTTCCGCGTTCACCAGCGCGCCCATGAAAAGGTAGGGCGCCCGGCGCCCGGCGCGCGTGCAGGCTCCCCCGTTGGGAGAAGCGAGGACCAGGTGGGTCCCAGGCTCTATATTCATGTAGATGAGCGGGGAGAGCGAGTAGCGTCCTTTTTCCGGCACAACCATGTGCTCGCCAGTCGTCGCGCTCATCTGGCGAGCGAACGCTGCCGGGTCTTCGTCGAGCGCACAGGGATAGACCAGGAC
>JALYVR010000718.1 GCA_030853145.1 Chloroflexota bacterium
GACCGTGCCGGACGCGCTTATGCTTTCCCAGCCAGTTGTGCGACCACCGGGGCCAGCATCTGCATGTGCTGATCGGTCACCATATAATAGGAGAAACCGTAGCGCTCGCGCCGCTGGTACAGTTGCTCAACGATCTGCTCACTTGAGCCGATGACGATGGAGGGCATATCCAGCACCTGCTCAGCAGAGATGTTGCTCCACCCCCGTTCAGTGATCAACTCTTCGGCCGCTCGTTGCTGATCTTCACTATGTACCACCGTCGGCATCATGCTGAGTTCGAGATCAGTGAACCGCTCCCCGGCTGCCTGGCGTATCCAGGCAATTTTCTGAGCAACGACAGCGCCCAGGCGCTGGAGCGGATCATCGACTGCGACGCCCGTCGAGTAGTCACCTGTTAAGAACCCGATGATGTTCGCCTCGCGGGCAGCCAGCGCAAGCATACGTTTGCCGTTTGCGCCCACGAGGATGGGAGGATGGGGTTGCTGAACGGGCTTGGGAAAGCCATCGAGGTGATCAATGGTGTAGGAGGCGCCGGAGAAGGTCAGCGGGCCGGGAGCCCAGAGACCCTTGATGACCTGCAACGCTTCTTGCAGGCGGCTGACCCGCATGCCAGGTACGTCGAACGAGAGGCCGGCCTGCTCGTACTCGCGCTTCGCCCAGCCGGCGCCCAGGCCCAGTTCAAAGCGTCCATTCGACAGCACGTCCAGCGTCGCCGCCTCTTTTGCCAGCATGACAGGATGGCGGTAATCGTTATCCAGCACCAGGTTTCCCACCCTCAGCGTCGTCGTCGCATCGGCCGCGGCCATCAGAGCAATCATGGGGGCAAACTGGTCCCCGAACGGCTCGGTGATGAAATGGTCGCGGATCAGCAAGGTGGCATAGCCAGCATCTTCTATCTGGCAAGCTTTGGTCTTCCAGGCTTGCTGTGTGCCCATCTGCTCACAGAGGACACCAAAACGAAAAGGTCGTAGCTTCATCAGCATTTTCTCCCTTTGCCAGACTTTTCTTAGAGGCCCAGACCCTCGTGTCGCAACAGCCAGTGTTTGCGCTCCAGTCCTCCGGCATAGCCTGTGAGGGACGTGTCCGCTCCGATGATGCGATGGCAGGGCAGCACGATCGCCACTGGATTGAGCGCGTTCGTGGCGCCAACCGCTCGATATGCCGTTGGCTTCCCCACCAGTGCCGCGAGTTTCCCGTAGGTTGCCGTCGTCCCCGCCGGAATGGTACGCAGTGCCGACCAGACCTGTTGCTGAAAGGGGGTGCCACCTGTGTTGACAGGAATACTATCCAGGCAGCGATAGTCACCTGCGAGGTAATCACGAATGCGGCTGCTAAAGCCACATGGATCGGTTGTTTGTATCAGATGCACCAGACCGTAACGCCGCTGCAGCAGGGTCATCATGCGCTGTTCGTAGTCCACGAAGTCGAGCGAACATAGCTGGTCGTCATCAACAACGAGCATAATAGTTCCAATAGGAGAGTCGATAGCATCGTACTGGAGTTCTTTCATCTGTTTGTCTCTTGCCCTTTCATGCAAAACCACATTTCTCCATCAGAAGAAACTGGTAGTATCATTCTACTCCTGGCAGCGCACGCTGTCTGGCGGCTTTCGGACTTGCTCATTTGTTGGAGGAGTGGATATGGCAACTCGTAGAGGTGCCAGACATGGCCAGTGGAGCGCATATGATTATGGCAGGATAGGCGACCATGTCCGAAAACCGCTAGCATCTGTGCCTTCTTTCAGGTATGATTGCGGTATGGAAACAACACACATTACCACTGATTTCGACCTGTGTTATCGTGCGATTTGCAGCCGCGATACGCGCTTTGATGGACGATTTTTTACGGCGGTCACCACGACGGGGATCTATTGCCGGCCTATCTGTCCGGCGACGACACCTTATGCGCAGCATGTGCGCTTCTATGCATGCGCGGCCGCGGCAGAAGCGGCCGGGTTCCGCGCATGCCGCCGTTGCCACCCGGAAGCCAGCCCTGGCTCGCCAGACTGGAACGTGCGGGCAGACCTTGTTGCCCGCGCCTTACGGCTGATCGCCGATGGAGTAGTGGATACCGATGGTGTTGCCGGGCTTGCCAGTCGCCTGGCGGTGAGCGAGCGGCATCTGCATCGCGAACTTGTGGCTGAGGTAGGAGCCGGCCCACTGGCGCTGGCCCGCACTCGTCGCGCTCAGACGGCTCGCTTGCTCATCGACCAGACCGATCTCTCGCTCACGACTATCGCCTTTAGCGCCGGTTTTGCCAGCGTGCGCCAGTTCAACGAGACTATGCAGGCGGCCTTCGGCTGTCCTCCTTCAGCGTTTCGCCGGTATCCGCAGTCAGAGCAGCGCGGCGAAGGAAAGCTCATCTTGCGCTTGCAGTATCGCCCCCCGTTCGACGCTGAGTCGCTCCTGAGCTATCTCGGTCGGAGGGCTATTCCGGGGGTCGAGGAACTCGTCGCTGGCCGCTACCGGCGCACGATTGCCTTGCCCAGATCGTGCGGGGTCATCGAGCTGGAGCCACTTGCGCGGGCGCCTGCCATCCTGCTGCGCCTGCAACTGACGGACCTCAGCGATCTCAGCATGCTGGTCCAGCGTTGCCGGCAGCTCTTCGATCTGGACGCGGTTCCGGCCGCTATTGCCGATGTGTTGACAACTGACCCTCTGCTGGCACCGTTGATTGCTGCGCGTCCAGGGTTGCGTATTCCAGGAACAGTGGATGGGTTTGAGCTTGCGGTGCGGGCCATCCTGGGACAACAGGTCTCGGTGGCCGGCGCACGGACCCTGGCTGGACGGCTTGTCGCAACATATGGGGAGCCACTGGAGCAGCCACAGGGTGCGCTTACACACCTCTTCCCGTCTGCACAGGCGCTGGCCAGAGCTGACCTGCAAGGATGCGGGCTGACGAATGGGCGTGTCGCCGCGCTACAAGCCCTCGCTCGTGCTGTTGCCGAGGAGGGCCTGGTGCTTGACCGTACTGCCGAT
>JALYVR010000719.1 GCA_030853145.1 Chloroflexota bacterium
AATTCACGCTGATAGACTCGACTATCTCGCTGGTCTGTCTTAGCTCGCGCAAAATGAAATCGGTCAGCGTATTGGCCGCACTCGAATGGACGAGGCCAAGGTCAAGCGTACGCAGCTCATTGTTCTTATTCAGGAGGACCAGGTAGTGATAGGCGCGCCAGACGGCTTCCTTCATGTCGCGCTCGGCCCTTTTTTTGGCCTCTTGTAGCGGTTTGCGCTGTGTGTCGTCAAGGTCCATGTACTCATCATCTTCGATGTCCTGCAAAGCCAACAGTTTGCGCGTTTCGTCATAGAGCGTCTTGACGTTGTTTGCATCTGCCACACACCAGACAAGGGCGTTTTTAAAGGTGCGATAGGACTCGCCATGCTGGTTGGTCAGGGTCTTGATCTGTTTGAGCACCTCATCCCGGTATGCCTGCTCTGGCGCGACGACAACTAGAGTGACTAAGGGTCGGTTGGGGACATCAGTGCTAACGGTTGGGAAGTATTTACGATCCAGACCCGGAGTCGCCGGTATTGGGCCTTTCGCGAAAATCGTCACGATCTCCTCGTGGACGCGATCTTCGATTGTTTGTAGCGAGATATTTGCGCGCCGATCTGCCAGTAGTTTGTTGAGATTGGGCCGCAGGCTGAAGCTATACTTCTGGCCCTGGACCAGGAGATAGTAGCAGGTATCAATCAATCTTTCCAGCGAATGCTCAATTTCGCTAATATCCAGATCAGGCTCGCCGACGGCCAGGCGTATTTCGGGTAACGACGCGCGGGCATCCATCTGCCCACCGTTTGATTCAAAGAAGACCGCCGTGGCAATTTTACGGTGCAGGCGCGCTTTTTTGACCTCCTCGCCAGCGCGCCGGTCCAGGAAGTCGGCATGAGCGTCTAGCCTGCCACTGATATCGCTGGTAATCACGGCATCCAGACGCTGCTCGTGTAGTTGTTCATTGACGACCGCACCACGAAATGACACGTTCTCCAATGGAGCGGTACCCAGGCCAATCAGCAGGTCATGCTGCGATTTCTTATAGCCTTCTGTAAATGCTTCGGCGACCCATTGCGCGAGCAGTTTCAAAATACCGCGCGTCTGCTGAAACTGTGGCAGCGAGCGCCACTTCCTCTGGAAGAGCGAGATCACCGACGGGTGAAAGGGATAGCTTGTTTCAAATTCCTGCTGCACTTGATCAAACGGGAATTCTGGGGAGAGCCAGTGACGATAGTGCGTGACCCAGTGCGCGTAGGCTCTGCACACCTCTTTCTCATCTGCGCTGAGGGTCATGGTGCCATCGGGACCGATGGCTGCTTTATCCCATTCAAAAAGGCGGCGCCGGATAATCTCTGAGACCTCGGTTTCAGATGCGATGGCCACAGGCTTGCTGATACGACCGAGCAACTTGGTAAAGCGCTGGTAGTCGCTCTCGTCTTCGGGGGTCATCTCATTCCCCGCTTTCGGCAGCGAGACGACCAGGACTACCTGCTCCTGACCCCGCGCCGCCTCCGAGAGGCTCTGGATGAAATTGTAGAGCTGGTCGGCTAAACCATATTTCCGGTTGCGACTCATGTAATTAATTAACTCATCCATCAGGATGAGGCAGGGCTGACCTGGCAGAAAGAGCTCGCGGATCACATCTCCAGCCGGGGGAATAAGCTGGCGTTCATGCTCGGCCAGCAAGGCGAGGCCCTCTTCACCCCGCAGTTGATAGGCCAGCTCGCCCCAGGGCGTCTTTCTGTTTGGAGTGCCATCGTTGCCACCGCGCCCGTTCAGCGAGTCGAACTCTGTGCCAACAAAGACGGCCGTGGTGGCTTTAGGGATCGCTGTCAGGCCCGCCGCTTTGAGCAGGCGATCTACCCCCAGCCATTGTGTTGCCTGTGGACCATGCGTGGCGAGGTGATAGAGCAGGGTCAGGGCGTGGGTCTTGCCACCCCCAAACTGGGTCGTGAGATTGAAGACCGCATTGGCACCATGAACCTCACCAGAGAGACGGCTGAGCACTTCAGAGGCAAGCTGGGTCAGATTTTTTGTCAGGTAGGTGCGTTCAAAGAACAGCGAGGGAATCTGATAATCGTCCGGGGCACGTTCATCGCGCACCATATCCAGGTGGACGACGAACTCGGCAGCATCAAGTGGTTTATACTCACGTAAATCTGCGCGTGGGTTGATTAGCTTGTGCCACGGTTTTAAGCTCATATACCTTCCTTCTATCTTCTACAATGAAACATATCGATGTTCCGGTTAAAGCCCCAGGCTCTTTTTCTGGTTCTGCACGCCATCGACCCAACGCCGTTCGTCACTGTGACGCGGATAGAGCGAAGAGAGGGATACGGCTAGCTTCCAGAAGCGTTGGTCGGTGCCTGCCCCCTCTTCTTTTAAGAAATGCCTGAGCGCATCGGTACGTCCAGCAGCGTAGAGCAACATGGCTTGATGTAAGCGGTCCAGCACGGTTGCTCCCAGATTGAATTCCGGCATCTCGCCTATCACACCCAGCGCGTCAGCCTCTCCTGACGGGAATAGTTTTTCTGATGGGAATAGCTCTTCTGACGGGAAGAGAGAGGGCTGTTGAACTCTGGCCTTTTTGCGCGGCCGGGACAATGACAGATCATCGGCCCCTTTCTGAAAGAGAAAGCGCGCTCGTTCCTGGAGCGGGCGCAGGCGGGCGCTACTGCCTTTGATCTCTACCAGCGTGCTCACTTTATCCAGGTGCGCGCCCAGGCCCTGGGCAATCTTGCGCGCGGTATCAAACTCCAGGACATAGCCATTGATGCCCGGCTTGGGAGCGCTCTCTTCCTTTTCCTCGGCCTCCCCTTCATCGACCTCTACCTCGTAGTCAGCGCCCGCTTCTTTCACTATAGCCGCTTTGTCAGTGCCATTTCTCTCGTTGCCTGGCGAGAGGGTCCAGAGCCACATCGCGGTAAGGCGCGCATCAGGCTCGAAGCTACTGGTATCGGCCCCCTGGAAGATCGTGTCCAGGGCCGCCCTGGAG
>JALYVR010000720.1 GCA_030853145.1 Chloroflexota bacterium
GAGTATGTTTGTACTCGACGAGGTTGATGCTGCGAGGCGTCAATATATGAAGGTGGTACCACGAGAGCTGTCTATATCGCTCTTCGTCCTTTCCTGAACAAGGGGATGAAGGGCGTTTTTTTGTGCGTTGTAATCGAGTTGATTTGAAGGAGGTACACAACACATGGCACACTGTCCAGAATGCGAAGCCGAAATTATTATGCAGGGTCTCCTGGTGGGAGAGGTCATCTATTGCCCTGATTGTAACGCGGAACTGGAGGTATTGCGCCTGGAGCCGCCCACTGTGGCGCTGGCTCCCCAGGTTGAAGAAGATTGGGGGGAGTGAGATGCCGCGCTTAGCTATTCTCACGTCGCGCATTCGTGTGGAAGAGAAACTCTTGATCGATGCGCTGAAGCAGAGAGCCATTGCCTTCGATATCATCAACGATGGAGAGTTGCTCTTCGACCTGGCGCGTCCTGATGCGCGCTGGCGTGAGTACGATGCCGTCCTCTGTCGCAGCCTCAGCCAGGCGCGCGCGCAGGCTACGCTGCACATATTGGAGCATTGGGGTGTTCGCGTCTACAATCCGGCGGCAGTGACGGCCACATGCAACGATAAGCTGCTGACGACGCTGGCACTGTTGCGGGCGGATGTCCCGACACCGCGCACGCTGCTGGCCTTCGATGCCCAGGTGACCATGCAGGCTATAGAGGCGCTGGGCTACCCGGTTGTGCTGAAGCCCACCACTGGTTCGTGGGGCCGTTTGCTGGCACGCCTTAATGATCGCGACGCGGCGGAGGCCGTGCTTGAACACCAGGAGACGCTTGGCTCCTACCAGCACCATATTCACTACGTCCAGGAGCATATCGCCAAGCCGCAGCGTGACATTCGCGCCTTTGTCGTCGGCGAGCGCACCATCTGCGCGATCTATCGCACCAGCGAGCACTGGGTCACAAATACCGCTCGCGGTGCCGTGGCCAGCAATTGTACAGTGACGCCTGAGCTTGAGCGCCTATGCCTTCGTGCCGCACAGGCGGTCGGAGGGGGCATCCTGGCAATCGACCTGCTGGAAGATCCACAGCGCGGCCTGCTGGTCAATGAAATCAATGCCACCATGGAGTTCCGCAATAGCATTGCACCCACAGGGGTGGATATACCCAACGCCATGCTCGACTATGTGCTCAGCGGCGTGCAGAAGGAGGCGGTGAGATGAGTGGTCTGCGTGTGGCTATTGCCGGCGGTTCTGGTTATACCGGTGGAGAACTGACGCGGCTTCTGCTCTTCCACCCGCAGGTTGAGTTGACGCAGGTAGCGTCCAGCAGCCATGCCGGACAATATGTACATAGCGTGCATCCAAATTTGCGTACGCTCAGTACCTTGCGTTTTTGTCATCCCGATGACCTGACATCATGCGACCTGCTCTTTCTGTGCCTGCCACATGGGGTAGCGGCCAGGGAGATTGAACGTTACCGGGCCGTAGCGCCACGGATCATCGACCTGTCGGCCGATTTCAGGTTGCGCTCTGCCGGATTGTACGAGCAATGGTACGGTGAGCCTCATAGCGCATCTCACCTGTTGGCGGAGGCTGTTTATGGCCTGCCTGAACTGCATCGCGCAGAACTGCCTGATGCGACGCTGGTCAGCGGCACAGGGTGTATGGCGACCGCGGCCATCCTGGGCCTGGCTCCGCTCTACCGGGCAGGCCTCGTGAATGGCGCGCTGCCACTGGTGGTCGAGGCCAAAGTTGGTTCATCGGCGGCGGGCGCCACGCCCGGTCCAGGCAGCCATCATCCCGACAGGAGCGGGGCCGTGCGCTCATTTCAACCAACCGGGCACCGGCACACTGCCGAACTCATTCAGGAGCTTGGCCGCGCCTCTGGCGGGGACCTGCGCCAGCAGATAGCCTTCTCGGCTACCGCTATTGAGCTGGTGCGTGGCGTGCTGATCACGGCCCATGTCTTCTTGCGCGAGAGCGTGGATGAGCGGGCTGTGTGGCGGCTCTATCGCGCGGCCTACCAGCATGAGCCGTTTGTGCGCCTGGTTAAGGAGCGCAGTGGCATGTATCGCTATCCCGAACCGAAGATTCTGGCGGGCAGCAACTATTGCGATATCGGCTTTGAACTTGATGTCCACCAGCAGCAAGGTAGGGAGGAAGGGCAGAGGCTGGTGGTCATGGCTGCCCTGGATAACCTGGGCAAAGGCGCGGCCAGCAATGCCGTGCAAGCTCTCAACTGTATGTGCGGTTGGGACGAGTCGTTGGGATTGAGCTTTCCGGGCCTGCATCCCATCTAGGCCGAGGAAGAATGGAGCTTTGCTATGACACTTGTGATAAAGATTGGCGGGAGCGCCGGTGCCGCCAGCGAGCATATTGTGCATGAGATCGCCCAATGCGTTGCCGGGGGGCAGCGGGTTATCGTCGTGCATGGCGGGTCCGATCTCACGAATACGCTCTCTGCACGCCTGGGACACCCGGCGCGCATGCTTGTTTCGCCCGCTGGGATGGTCAGCCGCTACACCGATAGCGAAACCCTGCGCATCTACGCGATGGCCGTTGCCGGTCAGATCAATACCGAACTGGTGGCGAGCTTGCAACAGCAGGGAGTCAATGCCCTGGGGTTGGCGGGGGTCGATGGGCGCCTGTTACTGGCGAAGCGCAAGTCGGTGGTGCGCTCGCTCACTCCAGATGGGCGCGTCCACATCGTGCGTGACGACTACACCGGGCAGATCGAGCAGGTGAACGCTGCATTGCTGCGGCAGCTCCTCGACGCCGGGTATACTCCCGTGATCGCGCCGCTGGCATTGAGCCACGAGGGAGAGCGCCTGAATATCGATGGCGACCGCGCCGCCGCTGCCATTGCCGTGGCGCTCCAGGCCGATACCCTGGTCATCATGACGAATGTTCCCGGCTTGCTCAAGGACCCGCAGGCCAGCACGTCGCTCATCCCTACCATCCCCGCTGTGTACCTGGCGAGCTACATGCAATATGCTCAGGGG
>JALYVR010000721.1 GCA_030853145.1 Chloroflexota bacterium
CGCCCATGAGCAGACGGTAGCGGCACATCCAGCGCCTGGCGGGCCAGTTGGCCAGTTTGATGAGCGTATAGGTTTCACAATCGGCCTCCAGGGCCTGGCGTAGCTCTACCTCGTCCCATGTGGTAATGCCGCGCGCGGAGAGGCGCGCCTGGAGGTCTTCGGGGATCATAGACATTACACCTGCATCTCTGGTAAAGTGGCCGCGAGGGCTTCCTGGCTGAGCGCTTCCCAGTCCGTCCTGGGCAGGTGGCGCGGCACCACCGCGAATGGTCCCGTCCAGCATTTCGCCTGCTCCTCCAGCCAGTCCAGCACCTCAAATGATTGCTTGCGGGACTGCTCAACAATGGGGTAGCGCAGGGCCGCCCGATCAAAAACCTCGTGATCTTTAGTGGACACGCTGTAATCTTCGCGAATCACCACATCGATGTACAGGTCAACGTAGACCAGTTCTTGCGATGTACTGCTATAAGGGAGGGTAGGGAGGACGATATCGCAATAGCCGCTGGCAAAGCTGCCATCCTGGTGATAGCCGATATGCAGGGTGTACCAGGTATCGGTCCAGAAGTAGGTGAGTGAGTGCTTTTTTGAGATCCAGGTCCCTGGCTTCCAGTGCATCGGCGTCCCTAGCGGTGTCCAGATAGATACATATTGCTCGCTCAATGGCAACTGATAGCCTCGCCAGGCTCCCCACTGATCGCCATTCACCAGCATTTTACGAATGTCAGCTTCGAGTAACATGCCACTATCCTCTCTCTGAACAACTGCCAGGTCTATTAGCAGGATTATAGCCGAAGAAGGTGAATATGGACAAGTGCTCTCTCGCAAAACCTCTCCTCATAATGCTGCAACATTGCTACGTTATATATGGTATATACTCATACATATATACGCATGTAAATCTTATGTACCTGGCAAATTCAGGTAGAGGGAGAGGTCTGATGGCCCCAGCAGCGCAAGAGGAGCCTCTGCTTATGCAGATCGCACACACCTATCGCACATTGATGCATACATTTGAGCAACGCGTGGGTATAAGCCATGCCCGTTTACTGATACTCAGCGTGCTCCTGCTTGAGAAGGAAGTCAGCCAGGGCATGTTGCAGCAGCGCGTCCAGGTAGATGGCGCGGCCATCACCCGGCAGGTCAGGCAAATGGAGGTCGAGGGGCTGCTCGAACGGCGCCCGGCCCCCCATGATAACCGCTCGACACTGGTGGCGCTTACTCCCACCGGACGACAGGTCGCTGGGGAACTGCTGGCCGCGCGCGAAATCTTTGAATCCGCCATGACCGAAGGCCTTAGCCAGGAAGAGATCGCCATATTGCGCCATGCCCTCTATCACATACACAAGAACACAACAAGAGCAGGCACCGGGAAATAACGCGCTGCCCAGGAGTGATATAATATTCCCGTAAGCTATGTACCGAGGAGGGATCGTATGAGCAGCATTGAAGAGACTCGCGTCGAGCGCGACTCGATGGGCGAGATGCGCGTACCGGCAGATGCCTACTACGGCGCCAGCACCCAACGCGCCGTGCTCAATTTTCCAATTAGCGATCTACGCTTCCCGCGTCAATTTATTCAGGCACTGGGACAGATCAAGCAGGCTGCGGCACACACCAACGCCGATCTGGGACTCGTCGATCCCCCGGTGGCCGAGGCCATCGCGCAGGCCGCGCAGGAGGTGATCGACGGCAAACTTGACCAGCAGTTCGTGCTCGATATTTTTCAGACCGGCTCCGGCACCTCGACGAACATGAACGCCAACGAGGTCATCGCCAACCGCGCCGGTGAAATCCTGGGCGGCGCGCGTGGCTCGCGCAAGGTCCATCCCAACGACCAGGTGAACTTCGGGCAATCATCCAACGATGTGATCCCCACCGCTATCCACGTCGCCGCGCTGATGAGCATCGAGCGTGACCTGCTGCCAGCCCTGGCGTTGATGCAGCGCGAGCTGGAGCGGAAGGCCGAGGAGTTCATGGCCATCGTCAAGACCGGGCGCACGCACCTGCAGGATGCCACGCCCATTCGCCTGGGCCAGGAGTTCCAGGGCTACGCGGGGCAGATCGAGCACGCTATCGAGCGCCTGCGCCTTGCGCAGAATGAACTTTCAGAGGTGGCTCTCGGCGGGACAGCCGTTGGCACCGGCGTGAATACGCACCCCGAGTTCGCCGCCCGCGTCTGCCAGCGCCTCTCGGAAATGAACGGTATCAGCGTTCGCGAGACCAGCAACCACTTCCAGGCGCAGAACACGCTCGATAACGTCGTTCAGGCCAGCGGCACGCTCAACACGCTGGCCGTGAGCCTGATGAAGATCGCCAACGATATCCGCTGGCTCGGATCGGGTCCGCGCGCGGGCATCGGCGAGATCGAACTCCCCGCCGTGCAGCCCGGCAGTTCGATCATGCCCGGCAAAGTCAACCCGGTGATCGCGGAATCGGTGTGCATGGTCTGCGCCCAGGTAATAGGCAACCACACGACGATCAGCATCGCGGGCCAGTCCGGCAACTTCGAGATCAACGTCATGATGCCCGTCGCCGCCTACAACCTGCTGCAATCGATCAGCCTGCTGGCGGCCTCCGCGCGCAACTTTAGCGAGCAGTGTCTCAAGGGTCTGAAGGCCACCACGAAGGGACCGGAAATGGTCGAGCGCGGCCTGGCGATCTGCACGGCGCTGGCCCCCGTCATCGGCTACGACGCCGCCGCACAGCTCTCCAAGGAGGCCCACAAGACCGGCAAGACCGTGCGCGAGATGGCGCGCGAGAAAACCAGCCTCAGCGAAGAGGAGCTTGACCGTATCCTCGACCCGGCCAGCATGACGAAACCTGGCCTGGAGGGCGGCCCCGCCGGGGGGTAAGGCTAAGTGGCCTCGTTTCTTGACGTATAAATGGGCAAGAGACGTAGGGGCGCCGTTTACAAGCCCGCCTGTAGCCGATTGTCGCGTGCAGGCCTACGCGGGCTTGTAAACGG
>JALYVR010000722.1 GCA_030853145.1 Chloroflexota bacterium
CCACCATGGCGACCGCAAGGGTCGCCACTACACCTTACCCGTCAATCGAAGTGTGACAGAGCAATAGGCGTCAAGTTACGCTTCGCTTGCAGGAGGCAAGCCACGCCCTACGAGACGCCCCAGCGACCATGGCCTTCACTTGACGCCTATTGGGCATCCCTTGCGGGTGCCCTGTTCCAAGGCCGATAGAGCTTCCCCTCAGACGATATGACGCATGATTTTGTATCAACGCATGGCTTGTAAACCGCGCCCCTACCCCTCTTCCATCTTCCATCTGATGGTGCCTCGTGCTCCATCACCTTTTCCATGATTACATTGCATCATGCGCTACTTGCTTGAAAAGGCTCGACTTGCTATACTTATTATCGATAGTTGCATCGAGAGCAACGCACATATTGTGGCTGTACGTGCAGTGAACAACGGAGAAGGTTGGCATGCATATGGAATTGCACCTCGCGCGCTCAGACGCCCGGCAGACCGAGGTCAGCGTGACCTGCAATGGCGCGCTTTCGCACACATTCGATCTGCACACGCTCATGTCCGGTAGCACGCACGGCCTTCTGCATCCCATTCGTGATCCCGTCATGTATGGAAAGACACTCTACTCAGCACTCTTTGCGCCGGATAGTCTGGCAGCCCAGGCACTCGCTGCAAAACCTGCACGCATCCTGCTCGTTGCTGCCGATGAGGAGCTGGATGCGCTTCCGTGGGAATATGCCTCTGCCTCTGGCCCCGGCGGTTGTGTCGCGTGCTGCTGCTCGTTTGTGCGTGGCCTGCCAACGGAGCAGCGGAGCGCGCCACCGGCCAGCCTGAGCAGGCTGCACATCGTCGCCGTCGCCTCAAGCCCGCTCAGTCACACCCTCGTTCCCCTCAACATTCAGGGCGAGTGGACGCGCCTCACCGAGATTGTTGGGGGCCTGGATTGCGCCGTGATGCTGGAACGCGCGTGGCCGTCTACGATAGGGCGCCTTCGGGAACTGGTGGCGGGCCAGCAGCAGCGCGTGGTGCATTTCATGGGACACGGGGGGCAGAACGGAGAGGGTGAGGCTGTCCTGTGCTTTGAGCGGACCGACGGCGCGCGTGAGGATGTTTCCGCGCGCGAGTTCGTTCAGCGCGTGCAGGGCAGCGTCTTTCTCGTCACCCTCAATGCCTGTCAGAGCGCTACACCCGGCGAGACCGCTTTTGGCAACCTGGCGAAGGCGCTGGTGCGCGAGCAGGTTCCCTACGCCCTGGGCATGCGGTTTTCTATCGTTGACGACGACGCGCTGGCCTTTTCCCGTGACTTCTACAGCAATCTGGCGCGCGGCGTCCCTGTTGAGCAGGCGCTGCTGCAAGCGCGTCTCACGCTGGCAAAGAGCGCGCGGGCCTGGGCCTACGGCAACCTCGTCCTGTATACCTCGCTCACGCGTGCCGGGCCTGCGTATGCGACTGAGTTGGGCCAGCCAGATGTGCGCGATGCACAGGAGGACGCGCTGCGCGGCATCATCGGCGTGTTGCCTGAGGTGCAGGGCGCGTTCCAGGGACGCATCGACGAGCAAATCCAGTTGGGCACGTGGCTCACCGGCGACCGCCGACCACGCCTGATGACGATTCATGGCAACGGCGGTCAGGGCAAGACGGCGCTCGCGCGCGTGACGGTCGAACGCTTTGCTCATGCCTGGCCGGGCGGCGCGTGGTCGATGACGCTGGAAACCGTGCCAACGCGTGCCGTCTTCGTAGCGAGCCTCGCGCGTTTCCTGGGGCTAAACCCACAGGACAGCGTCGAGCCAGCCGATCTCGAACGGCAGATACAACTGCGCCTGCGACGGCAACGCACGCTGCTGGTGCTGGATAACCTGGAAACGCTGGATGAAGCGGCGAAAGCGCAGGATGCCGAGGTCCTGACCTTGATCGAGTTCATCCAGCAACTCCCTGGCGAACGCACCAGCCTACTCTGCACCTCGCGTCACCTGCTCGGGTGGAACGGGGAGCAGCCTCTGGAATTGCCGGGCCTGGCGCCGGACGATGGTGCAGCGCTGTTTCAGCAGAGCGCACCCAATTGTATCGAAGAGATCGCGCTTTCTCTGGCCCGGCAATTGAGCCAGCGGGTGGACGGTCATCCGCTGGGCTTGTCACTTCTTGGCAGGGCCTTTAACGATACTCATATCACTCTCTCGGCCTTCCTTGCTGACCACGAAACGTATCTGCTCTCGGCAGAGAACATCTATATCGGTGTTGATCACCGCCAGCGGAAGATGTTTGCGAATTTTGCCTACAGTGCGCGCTGGCTCTCCCCTGAACTGCGTGACACGCTGAGCAAGCTGTGGGTCTTTCACGCGCCATTCTTAGCGGACGTGGCGGTGGCCGTTCTTGACCCGGAGCATGACGCGGAGGCTGCCGAGGCTTCTCCCGTTGAAGTCCATCTCTATGCTCTCTGGCAGCGCGGCCTGCTGGCTCGCGAAGCGATTCTCGTGGGTGATGATGATGTATATCTCTACCGCTTGCCGCCGGTGATGCGCCCGTATATTGAACAGAACCTGGCTGATGAGCGCGAGCGTGAGGAGATGCTGAAACGCTTTGGCGAGGCCTCAGCCAGGCTGGCGAGGGACATCTATGACGCGCTCGGTCGTGGAAGAGCCATAGCGACGCTGGCTCTCCAGTGTTACGACGATCTAGCGCGTGGCGTGTCCTTTGTTGAGGGGATCGCGCAGGGGTATTATCTGTTGCATTGGGGATGGATCCTGTACTGGCTTGGGGATCAGCACAGGGGTGTCACTGTGACCGAGCAGGCGCTAGAGATGGCTGAAGGGCATGACCGTGCGTTGGAAGGACTGGCGCAGAATAATTTGGCGATGATATCCCGTGCAACCGGGCATCCACACGAAGCACTGCGTCTCTACGAGCAGGCGCTGGCGATCCGTCGGGAAGTGGGTGACCGCGCCGGGGAGGGTACCACGCTCAACAACATGGGCCG
>JALYVR010000723.1 GCA_030853145.1 Chloroflexota bacterium
GGCGCGTGCCTGAGGCTGCCCAGGTGTGGCTGCATCCAAACGACTTTCCCCCGTTTCGACCGCCGGTGGGTGAGGCCTACGTGGTCATCTACCATCGCGACCACCAGCGCTCCTTCACCCAGCTCTCGGTAGATGAGGTCAGCGCCGTCACTCATCTGTGGCGTGACCTTTACCGTGACCTGGCTTCGCGCTATCCCGCCGTGATGATTTTCGAGAACAGCGGCGCCGCCATTGGTCAGACGCAGTATCATCCGCACGGCCAGGCCTACGGGGTCTCGGTCATCCCGCCAACCCTGGAGCGCGAGCTTGAGACGGTGGTGCAGGATGCGACCGCCGGCCGTGGTTGTCCCTTCTGTCGTGTGCAAGCACAACTGGCTGGCAGCGATTACATAGTCGCTGAAAACGAGACCTGGCAGGCCTTCGTGCCGCCGTACGCGCGCTATCCCTACGAGGTGCATCTCTATCCCATTCGTCATGTCGCGAACCTGGCGAGTACGTGGGATGACGAGTTGCGCGACCTGGCCGAAGTGCTGCTGCGAGTCACGCGTGGCTACAACGCGTTGTTTGATGGGGCCATGGCGCCGATGCCCTATTTGCTGGGCCTGCACCAGCTTGCCGATGAGCGTTTCCACCTGCATATAGAGATTCAGGCCATGGGTCGTGCGCCTGGCAAATTCAAATACGCAGCCTCCTCTGAGTCTCTCTGGGGGCTGTGGACCAATGATTCGTCCCCGGCTCAGAAGGCCGGAGAGTTGCGTGAAGCCATTGCGAGGGTACAAGATGTTAAATAACGCCAACCTGCCTGCACCTGCGCGCGAGGCTGTAGTCAAATTTCCTATAGCCTTTAAAGATGAAGTGTCATATACCGGACCGTTGGGGGCTGCCTGGGCACCGGGACGCGTGAACCTGATAGGTGAGCATACCGATTATAACGACGGCTTTGTCTTGCCGCTGGCGGTAGATCGCGTGGCGGTATTCGCCGGACGGGCGCGCGGAGATGGCATGGTGCGGCTCTGGTCGGAGCAATTCACGGAATATGCCTACTTTTCGCTTGCCAGCCTGCCTACTACGTTTGAAATGCAGCGCGACGCTCTGCCCGGCTGGGCGCGCTATGTGCTTGGCGTGGTAACCGAACTGAAGCGCGCGGGAGCGGTGCTCGCTGGTTTCGACGCGGTGCTGAGCGGCGACGTACCCCTGGGTGGCGGCATGAGTTCGTCGGCCGCGCTAGAGGTGGCGACGGCCCAGGCCAGCGCGCTCTTCTCCTCCGGGCGCTTCACCATCGGCGCGCAGGGAGCTATCCTCACGCCAATGGAGGTGGCGCGCGCCTGCCAGCAGGCTGAGCAGATCGCGTCGGGCGTGCGCTGCGGTATCCTCGACCAGGCGGCCTCGTGTCTGGGTCGCCCCGGACACGCTGTGCTGCTTGATTGTCGCTCGCTGGCCTATCGTTCCCTGCCCTTTGAGGCGCCGGGGCTGAGCCTGGTGGTCATCGATACAGGCGTGCGCCGCGACCTGGCCACCTCCGCCTACAACGAGCGGCGGCAGCAGTGCGAGGAGGCCACACGCATGCTGCGCGAGTTCATCGCGAGCGCCGAGCCTGATAACGAAGCAACGCGTCACATCAGCGCCCTGCGCGATATCACACCGGAACAATTCGAGCGCTATGGTGGACAGCTCCCTGATCTCCTGCGTCGCCGCGCCGGCTATGTGATTGCCGAAGATCAACGCGTCCTGCGCGTCGTCGAACTGCTGGAGAGGGGCGAGGTCGAGGCCGTCGGCCCGTATCTCTGGCAGTCGCATGCCGGTCTGCGCGACGACTACGAGGTAAGCTCCCTCGAACTGGATACCCTGGTGGAGATAGCGCGCCAGGTCCCCGGCGTGCTGGGCGCGCGTATGATGGGCGGCGGCTTCGGCGGCTGCACGATTAACCTTGTGCGCGCTGACGCGGTCGAGCCGTTGCGCCAGGTCGTGCAGCAGCGCTATCCAGAGCAGACAAACCGTGAAGCCAGCATCGATGTATGCCGCGCCGCCGGCGGACCAGGCAACGCCTGGATTGCATCAGGAGGGTTATAAACCATGAAAATTTTCCTCTCCACCGATTTTGAAGGCACCAGCGGGATCGTCGCGTGGGAGCAGATCATCGAGGGCAATCCCGAGTACGAGCAGGGGCGGCGGCTGCTCACCGCCGAAGTCAACGCGGTCATCGCCGGGGCGCTCGCCGCCGGGGCCACAGAGTTTGTGGTCAACGACGCCCATCATGCCATGCGCAACCTGCACCCGCAGGATCTGGATGGACACGCGACCTTGATTACCGGCAGGCACAAGCCGCTATATATGATGGAGGGGCTGGATAGCAGCTTCGATGGTGCCTGTTTCGTCAGCTATCATGGCTCCATTGGCGCGGAGCACGCGATCCTCTCGCATACGTACAATCCGGGGGCCATCTGGGAGGTGCGCATCAACGGCGAAATCGTGGGCGAGTCCGGAATTAACGCGCTGGTGGCTGCTCATTATGGGGTGCCGCTTATCTTCGTGAGTGGAGACGAGGCCACCGCGCGCGAGGTCCAGAGCTTCGCGCCGGATGCCGAGAAGGTCGTGGTCAAGCACTCCCTGGGACGGTTCGCGGCGGCGCATATCCACCCGGAGGTCGCGCGCGACATGTTGCGCGAAGGCGCCACCAGGGCCGTGCGCACCCTCAACGGGATGCAGCCTCCGCAGTTCGCCTCACCCGTGTCTTTGGAGGTCACCTTTCTCGTCGCCGACATGGCGGAGATGGCGCTGTGGGTGCGTGGCGTTGAGCGTGCAGGCCCGCGTACCATCAAACTTGCCAACGCTAACCTGCTTGACCTCTACCGTATGTTTGTCACCGTGGTAACGCTGACGCGCGCGCTGGTTGATCGTTAATGAAGAGGGTGGCACCTTAACGTTTATATGTACAGTCTTGTGG
>JALYVR010000724.1 GCA_030853145.1 Chloroflexota bacterium
GCGCCATGCGCCGCATGTCTGCTGAAGACGGCATCTTTGACCCACACGTCATGCTCGGCGAGGATGGCTCCTGGAGGCATGGCCTGCTCAGCGGGCAGGCAGGGACAGGGGCGGCCACGGGCTTGATCGGGAAGGCCAATCGCCTGCGTGTGCGGCAGCAAGAACTGGATGCCCTCAACGAGAAACGCGCCGCCCTGGCCAAGGAACTGCGGCTGCTGGCGGAGCAGATCGCAGGCGCGATCCAGCGACGCACCCAGCTACAGCGGGAACGCGCGCGCCTGCGCACGTTTCTCCCTGACAGCGGACTGGAGCAGCGCCGTGCCGAACTGCTCTACGCGCAGAAAACCCTGAGCGCTGCCCGCGCCAGGTACCAGCAGGCACACCGCAAGACCCAGGAGGTGCGACAAAGCCTGAACACGCTCAACGTCCGCCTGGAGCGTGAATGCATGGAGACCCCGGCGTTCGCCAGCGGCAAAGAGCGCGTCAAAGAGGCCATCATGGCAATGGTCACGCTCGAAAACCAGGTCAGGTCGCTGCAACGCCAACTGGAAAGTAGCGTGGAGACCTGGAAGGATTACCAAAACGTTCTGCTAGCACTTGAGGATGCCAGAACAGAGGCTGAGCGTGTCGCCGCGCTCTGCGAGCAGTCCCGCAGCCAGACGCTCCAGGCCCAGGCGGAATTGGCGGAACTCCAACGCATGGCCGAACTGCAAAACGTGGATGAATTGAGCGAGCGACTGCGCACGTTGCGGGAACGCAGCGAGTCGCTCTCGCTGGAGTTGAACGACGCCATCGATAAGCAGGCGCGTACCGAAGAGCGCGCGCGCAACATGGCCGAGCGGCTCGCGGAGGCCGAGGACAACCTGGCGCGCGTCAGGCAGGTTCGCGTCGATAAACAGACCCGCTTTAGCGACCTGCTAGCATCATACGCCATGTCGCAACTGGCACAGGCGTCCCAATTGACCCGCAGCGGGGACTATAACGGCGCGGCCCAGAAGATCCTGGGCGAGACCCTGCACGCCAGCGACGTGACGATGCGCAAGGAGCAACTGGAGAACGCCTGGCACGTCGCCCACAATGTCCTCACCAGGGTGTTTAACCAGGAGAGCCATGTTCTGCATGACTACGGCCCCGACCTGGATGACCAGGGACGCATTCTTTTCCTGAAGGAGAACCGGAGCAGTCCCTTTGTCCTACTTGAGATCCTGGCCGAGAAGATCGGGATGCAGCGCGACCTGCTGGGGCGGGAAGAGCGCGAGCTGTTTGAGGATTTCCTGCTGCAAGAGATGGCCGAGGCCATACGCACGCATATCTTTGAGGCGGAGGAGTGGGTCCAGCAGATCAACAAGGTGCTGAGCGGCCTGCCGATGATCGGAGAGCACTACCTGCTTGAGTGGAAGCCAGCGCCCGACTTTGACCCGACGAAGCTGGGCAGCCACCTGGCGCTCCACTACAAGCTCCTGCGCAAACCATCGCAGACCCTGACCTCTCAGGAGTCGGCGACCTTGATGGATGCTTTCAAACAGGAGATCAATGCTGTGCGTGTGCGCCAGAAAGAGGACCCGACGCTGAACTTCATGGAGGCCCTGGAGCTGATCTTCGACTACCGTGAGTGGTTCCACTTCGATATCTATGTGACGCCGACGGGAGGCCAGCGCCAGCGCCTGACCGACCGTGTAGCGGGCACGCGCAGCGGAGCCGAGCAACTTTTTGCGCTCTACGTGCCGCTCTTCGCCGCTCTGGCCGCCCTCTACAAGAGCGCGGCACCCGGCGCGCCCCGGCTGCTCGCGCTCGACGAAGCCTTTGATAAAGCCAGTATCACCAACACACTACGCATCATGGAGTTCCTCGCCTCGCAGGACTTCCAGTGGATCATGACCGGGCCGCGCATCGATGCCATCGGCTCGCGCATACCGGTCAGCGCACGCTACCTGATGCTGCACGAGAAGGGCTCGCCGGTCGCTACCGCCTCGGCGTCCTTCTGGAGCGGCAACCAGACCAGCCAGGAGAGCCAGCAGAACGGCCACGATGGACAATAATGCCGCCCCGGATGTGCAACGAGCCGTGGTGTTCTTCAGACAGGCTGGACTCGCGCGCCTACTGGAGAAACTACGCGCGCGCTATATCCAGTTGGGGCGCGTAGGCGGCCTGGTCGTGCTGGAAAACACTACTCCGGGCGAGCGACGAGAAATCGCCAGCTTGCTGGGACGCCCGGTACAACATGAGGGCGATCTGAAGGTAAAGCTGGTGACCTTCGAGGCCGCGCTCTTGCACAGTCGCTTTGCCTGCACGCTGCCCAACCTGCTCAGCGCCTTCTTCCCCGACAGACCTCTGGTGACGCGTCCGGAGCAACAGGCGGCCCATGCCGCCCACCAGGAGCGCTTTCGAGCGACCCTGAGCGCTATCATCACGAAGTTGCCCGAAGCATCGCGCGGCCGGCGCTGGTTGCAGCAGGGAGCGCATGGGCAAGACTGGCTCTTCGCGCGCTCCAAGAACGAGTCCAGCGCGGAGCAGGAGCGCCAGCTTGACCTTGCACGCTACATTGCCGGTGCGCTGAACCAGCTCCCCGTGCCCGGCACGCACGAGCGCCTGGCCCTGTTTGCCCAGCGCACCAGCGGGGACCCACACATGCTTGATCCCGACCACGCCGCCGGGCGCCTCTTCCTGCTGGCCCTGGGTGACCTCGCGCAAGACGAAGCGGCGCTGCCTGTTGAGAACACTCCCCTAGATCGAGCACAGGCACTGCGCCTCTACGCCTACGCCGGACTGCTCGTCGATACACTCTCGTCGAGCGTGGCGGTCTTCAACCTGGCGGGCGCGACATACCTGGCAGGGCTACCCGACCCGTTACCAGAGGCCGCCGGACCACGCGTGCTGCTGCTCCCCCTGCGCCAGGTGCTGGCCTGGCGAAGCGCGCAGCCCGCCAGCAACACCATCTACATC
>JALYVR010000725.1 GCA_030853145.1 Chloroflexota bacterium
GGCACCAGCACATTCGTCTCGCGTCGCAGCGCGAGCAACCATTGCATCTCCGAGCATTGCTCGGCTCCATCATAGCCGGCGGCGGCGTTGACACGAAGCACATAGTGCGCTCCTGTGTGGGTCGTAATACGATAGACAGCGTTGTCCTCGTACTGCAAAAGGCTAACCTGGACTTCATGAAGGCCGTAACGAGGCAAGACGCTCTCTACCAGGGGATGCAGGCGACGCAGTTGTTCCTGGTACGCAAAGGTTTCAAAGGCTTGTGTCAAGTAGCAGCGCTCCTTCAGCATACATTGTGCCCTCTATTGTACGCTCTTTTTACTAGCGTTCCAAGCTGGGAGCATGATGCACATTGTTACCTCTTCCCGGCGAAAGCGTATTCACATATAAGGCTATATTATGCAAGACACGCTATCATGGGGATGCAGGCATAAGGAGGTTTCTATGACGAATGTAACAGGCAAGGTTGCTATCGTAACGGGGGCAGCTTCGGGTATCGGTCTGGCGATTGCCCAGGATTTCGCGCGCAACGGCATGCGGGTAACCCTTGCCGACATCGACGTGCAACGCGGGCGCGCCGCGGCTGGCGAACTGGCAGGCGCGCGCTTTCAGGCAGCAGATATGACGAACAGCGCCGATCTACAACGGCTGGTGGACGAGACGATTGCCAGCGAGGGTCGCGTGGACATCCTGGTAAACAACGCCGGCTTGCAATATGTCTCCCCGATCACCGAATTTCCCGAGGAAAAATGGCGGCAGCTCATTGAGATCATGCTCACCGCGCCCTTCCTGCTCACCAGGGCCGTGCTGCCAGGCATGTATGAGCGCAAGTGGGGGCGCATCATCAATATGGGGTCAGTCCACTCGCAGCGCGCATCGGCCTTCAAGTCGGCCTATGTCGCCGCCAAGCACGGCATTCTGGGCTTGACACGCGTCACCGCTCTTGAGGCGGCACAGTACGGGGTGACCTGCAACGCCATCTGCCCATCCTACGTGCGCACACCCCTGGTCGAGAAGCAGATCGCCGATCAGGCGAAGATGCATGGTATCCCGGAGTCGGAGGTGGTCGAGAAGGTCATGGTCGCCGAGGGCGCCATCCACCGCCTGCTGGAGTCTGAAGAGGTAGCGGCCCTGGTGACCTACCTCTGCACCGACGTTGCCAGCGCGATTACCGGCAGCGCGCAGATGATCGATTGCGGGTGGACGGCGCATTAGGCTGGATAGTCACGGGAGGCGTTGTATGCCTGGCGCCTGCACGATAGAGCCTATCAAGTGAGAAAAAGGGTGGCAATAAGGGCTTGACAGCGCGCGCCATGTCTGGTATGATACATATCGCACCGGGTAGAGAGCAAAAGACGTTCTCAGCCGGACAAGCCAGGAGCCGTGGTGTAGTGGTCTAACATGCCTGCCTGTCACGTAGGAGATCGCGGGTTCAAATCCCGTCGGTTCCGTAAGAACTCCACCAGTGGGACACACCGACACATATGTTGGTGTGTTTCTTTTTTTATTCCAACATATGCCGAAGAACGAGCCGCCGAAGCGACTCCGGGTTGACCCCGAAGTGCTTCGCTACCTGCCTCACTGACATACCACTCTCCAAGAAGAGAAATGCCTCTTCCCGCTGTTCAAGCGTCAACTTCTGACTGGTTGGTAATGCAATTCCTTCCTGCTTCACCAGGCGGTGGATTGTCCCTCTCGACGTACCTAAAATGGCTGCGACCTTCCGAATAGACATACCGGGCTGATGTAACAATCGAATCGCCTCTGTACGCTGTTCTGGCGACAGACTGGGATGTGGTGGAGGGGGTGCATGCCTCTTTCCCACCTCACGCTTCGGAGGCCAGTACTCAGTCCGTAACCACAACCCGTTCTCGCGCTGCTCCCATTTCCCCGTTTTTTCCAGTCCCAAGGCGAGAACAGGGAGAACGCTTGGGCGAGGGAGCAGTCCCACGATTACCTGCCGCTCCAGATCGTAGATCAGCCCTTCGACGAGGAGCACTCCTCCAACAATATCACGCCGCTCCTCCTGTGACGCCTCACTCCAATACCCAGACATATCAGCAAGCGTTTCCCCTGCGGAAATGACGGCCTGAGTGATCGCTTCAGTACTCTGTTCTACGGCAATCGGCAAAGAGAACAACTGAGAGCGAACGCGCCCCATCTGGGCATCCAGATCTTCTTCCGTGAGGTACCCTTTCGTGAACGCGGTGACCAGGCGCTTTTGCTCTGCTTCAAGTTCCGCACGGCGGCGTTTCACAGACGCGGCGTCTTCATCGCTTTTTACTTCCTGAGAACATTCCTCCGCAATCACTTCCCGCCAGGTGTCTGGTAACTCGACGCTTCTGAGGATATCGCCAAACTGATAGATGACATTGGCGGCTTTGACAGACAGTGATTCGGGGAGAGAGCAGTAGAGCTTGCGTACTTTGCTGGTATCTTTGTAGTAAGGTATTCCCTTGGGGAGCATAATCCGCAAAGGACGACGGCAGGCGGCACACACAATGATACGGCTAAACTCGTGGGGCCGTCGTTGTGCCTCTTTTGTCGGCTGGCGGAACTGGCTCATTTTCACCTCTTCCATGCGGTTCCAGAGCTCATAGGGCCACGCCGCCATATGCTTCCCCTCTACCTGATCACCTGAAGGTGTCACAATTGTACCATATCCACTGCCGGGCGCGAATTCGCGAGGAAAGGGCGATCGGCGGATGGCCGCGATGGTATCTTTGGTCAAGAGGCGCTCCCCGAAACGCGTCGTCTTGGAGAGATAGCCATCGAGCTCATCAGCAATGGCCCTATCTGTCCAACCCAGGGCCGTATGGTGGCCCATGTTGTCAAGACACCAAAATCGGTTGAAATAAGAGCTACTTTCCTCCTTTTCGATGGCTATTGATTGCCAATAAACGAAGTTGATGCCTTGTGAAAATACACTTCGGCAGGAGTT
>JALYVR010000726.1 GCA_030853145.1 Chloroflexota bacterium
TGCTTACTCCAGCATGTTGGGGGATTTTTTTGCTCAGCCGAAAGGGCCCACCATCATGCTGGAGGGCTAAACCAGTAATAAAACGCGCAGACAACGAAGACCAGGATCTCCCGGCCTCTCGCCGGGTCTCCCTGTGCGGCATCTCTTGTGGATGCGCCGTTCTTCAGTTGTTGCTGCGTTTGCATACTGAGCATATCGTTATTCCATATGTATGATGTGCTAACCGACGTTTCAGTCGGTTAGCATCTACTATAGTAGTATAAGGACCCTATGCAAGTGTGTCAAGTCCTCTACCAGGACGCCAGGACGAATATCTGTCATCAACATCGGTAAAGCCCACATCAGCTAACCAGTGTATCGGCTCCCGACACGGGCTTGTCAACCGCGCCCCTACCGGGCAGGCCCCTTCATGTGTCGGGGCCTTCGCGGGCATGGCCTATTTCTTGCGCTCGCGCCGCCGGCGGTAGCGCTGGAGATCCTGATACTCCTGGTAGAGATCGTCGTTCGATCCCTGGATCCCTTGTCGCGTGTTAGGTAACGTGTCTCTGGAGCTTTCAGGATCTTGCCGGCGACTCGTGGGCGTATTGCGACCTCGCTGGGACGCCGAACTGAACGAGGTCGGCACGAGATCCAGGCGCGCCAGAACGATCAGTAACACCACAAGAATGATCAGGAAAACGGCTGTTGAGGTCGTGATCGTGACTGGGAAATTAAAGATCGGTATCTTGAAGGTGGGCACGAGCACGCGCTCTATGTGCTGCGATATAAACCAGGCCTGCAAGGCGACGCCAACGAATTGCGCGGCCAGCATGTAGATGAGGATACCGATGATATGGCGCATCTTAAAGGGACTTGTCGACCGCGCTGGCGTAGGGCGGGCGCTACTGGCTGCTTGTTTAAGTTGCGGGGACACTGACGCCTTCCCATCTTTTGTCGTCACGGGCGCTTTGTTATGCGTTGCGCGAGCCATCCTGGCCTGTTTGCTATCGATCGACTGCGGCTGTGGGCTTTTCGCCACGGAAGAAAAGAATCTGGGCAGCATCCTTTGACGAGGACTCTGCGTCTCCGCTGTGGTCATCATGTCTTGCTGATTTACAGAAGAAGACAGGGCAGGCGCGTCGCGCTCGATAGTATCCTGTACGGCTATCTCCTCCGCTCCATTCTGAGCGGCGGCGGAGGTAGGAGTGATGAGCACAGGGCGACTTCGCCCCGCGCGGTTAGAGCGCCTCTGGGTAGATGGACGGCGGTCAGAGTCCTGGGTCATGCTTGGCCTCCCGAACGGTTCTCCTGGTTGTCCTTAAGGGGATCGTACGATTCGTTTGGATCGTTGTACTGATCCTGGTTGCTGCCCGATTCAGGAGGGAGATAACTTGTCCTGGGCGCCGCCTGGGCCTCCTCCTGCCCTGCCGCGTTGGCCGGGTACGAGGGTGACGAAACCGGGTATGATATTGACGGCGCGGGTTGCATCTGTGCCTGCGGTACCGGTTGTGGCTGGAAGGCGGGCTGCTGGGGCTGGTACATAGGTGGCTGCGGTTGGAAGGCGGGCTGTTGGGGCTGGTACATAGGTGGCTGCGGTTGGAAGGCGGGCTGTTGTGGTTGCTGGGGCTGTGCTGGGGCTGCTGGGGCCACGGCCTCAAGCGCCGCGATCCCTGCTCGTGCGATGTCATCATCGCGTCCAGGCGCGTTGCCGCCGCTCACACCGATACCGCCAATGGTTGCCCCGCCCGACCGGATGGGCCAGCCTCCGGCCGCCATGACGAAACGCCCCTGCGACATGGTTGCCATACTGGAGGCGAAGCCAGGAATGCCGGCTCCCCATTGGGCTACCGCATCAGTTGACTGGTTAAACATGACCGCAGTTGTGGCCTTAGCAATACTAATATTCCCCGTGGCCCAACCATAGGGTGCCATCATACGTTCAAAAAGCACAAGATGGCCCCCAGAATCCACAATGGCAATACTGACTGGGCTACGTAACTCCCTGGCGCGCTGCTTGCAAGCTTCCGCTACGCGACGCGCCATATCCATTGATATACTCACGCGGATTGCTCCTTCTCGATATGGGTACCTCTACCCCTTATCTGCGCATCTTTAATTCTAGAGGTTAGTGCTCGTGTTGTAAGGGATGTCTATGGCCCCAATGCTTGCGACCATTGTATCGCACTCTCAGGGAAGGCGCAATAGCGAGAAAGGGTACCTCTACACCATGCGTACGCGCTCCTGCCTCCATGCGAGCGTGCTGTATTTCTCTTCAACGAGCTGCCGGGCCAGGGCGCATTCAGAGTCGCTCAATGCGCCGGGAACAAAGCTGGCCTGCAAGGCGGCGCTGAAGCCGTCGCGAAAGGCTCGCGCGGCATCATCCCATGAGACGCCGGGAGCGAACGCGCGCAGGGGCATGGTCTTCTGGCGGTAGAGGGCTAATGCTTGCGCGCGTTCGACCTCGCCTGGAAAGCTTAGCAACGAGTAGAAGTCGGCGGAGCGATCAGCGAGCGGCAGCGAACCTTGTTGGAGCAGGGCATCGTCGCGCCAGACCTGGGCGCTTCCCACGAGTTTGAACCCGCCACTAGTCAGGTCGGCCTGTGTTGAGGAGGCAAAGCAGGCTGCGGAAGGATTTTTAAGTGTGCGCCCGTCGCTTAGCTCGGCCTGCACACCCAGGAGCGCCAGGGCCGCGAGCAGGCCCTGTGCCAGGTAGGCATAGGCCGCTACCACCCCTGCCGGGATGTTGTAGCCCTTGCTGATGACGATGCTGTACGTGAACTCATCGCGGTGATAGACGGCCCGTCCACCGGTTGGACGACGTACCAGTGTCACACCGCGCTCCTGGCAGGCAGCAACTAGAATCTCCTGCTCAACATTCTGGAAACGCCCCAGCGAGATTGCGGGCTGCGACCAGCGAAATACGCGCAGTGTCGGCGGCGCCTCGCCTCTGAGA
>JALYVR010000727.1 GCA_030853145.1 Chloroflexota bacterium
ATGCCGAGAAGGTCTATGTCTGCAACCTTATGACCAAGCATGGAGAGACCGATAGCTATAAGGCCTCGGACTTTGTGAACGAGATTCACCGCTACCTGGGCGGTCGCGTTGACCGCGTGATCATTAACGATGGCCCATTCCCCCAGGACGTGCTACGGACCTACGCGTCGCAAAAGAGCGAGCCGGTCTCCATCGACCGGGCGCGCCTGACACGCCTGGTGCCTAACGTTGTCATCGGGCACCTGAACCTGGAAGATGACACGCTTGCCCGCCACGATCCAGAGCGCGTGGTGCGGGCGATCTTCCCCCCCGATGGGCTATAACGAGCATCCAGGTCGCGTGGATAGAGCCTGTTCACGGCATCAGACAGGCGGTCACGCCAGAAAACGCGGTGGGTTTCGCGAAAATGCGAAACCCACCGATCACTTTTAGTCCATTTCCCGCGCGATCTGCTCGAACTCCTCGCGAGGAAATGCGCGCATCGTCTGGGTGCGTACACTGCCCTGGGCAATGGTGCTCAGGATCAGGCGAGTCGCCGTCTGGTCATCAGGGGCTTCAGTGACCACAATGTAATCGTACTGGCCCATGACGAGATAAAACCCTAGCAGCCTACCTCCTGCTTCCCGAACGGCCTTGTCGAACGTCTCCAGGCGTTCTGGCGCGTTCCTGGCTTCCTTGATACCCTGTTCCGTAAGATTAACCAGACTAATGTAGGTTGGCATAAATAAGCCCTCCTCGTACTGTGTGGCGGACTACTGCGGACAACTACAGGTGGAGCGTTGAGAGGTTTTGCTACTGCCATTGTACAATCAATCATCCTCTCTCCACAAGGGCACGCCATCTGTAGGGGCGATGGCGTGTCAGCCACGCGGGCGAGGCCAGCCATCGCCCCTACAGATGGCGGGATCGTCCCGCCTGTGAGCTAGCTACGTTTTCGATAAAAGACCCAGCCTTCGCATAACCCGGCTAGCACGCCGGTCAGCGAGTACAGCGCGTCCCGGTGCGCCAGCAGGCCACCAATCACAATGAACCCGCTGTCGAGCGCCAGGTAGGCCAGCATTGCTAGCACAACGCCGATGAATGGGCGCATAAACCAGGTCACTAGTATAAAAGGGGGTACCGGAGGCCAGGTGCGCCTTCCCAACATGACCATGCTGCTCACACAGCCACCCAGCAATCCATAGACCAGCACAAACCATGGAATGCCCAGCGGGGTAAAGCTGGCAGTAAAAACATCATGACCGAAGCCCAGGCCCTGGATAACGGCCAGGGTGAGCACTGCCAGCAATAAAAACACCATGTAGAGGGCCAGGGCCATCAACCAGCGCTCCTGGCGCCATCCCGGCTGCGTTCTCTGCTTCACCGTATCCTTGTCCTTCAACCTGTTTCCCTGCTCCTTTATGACCGGTAGCGGCTCTGTATTCTGTTCGAGCGCCACGCCCACGACAGGCGATGCGGCGGCCGGAGTCTGCGCCTGGGGTTGGAAGGTACGGCGTGCGAGTTCTTGAAGATAGGCATCCGGCAAATTCTGTTTTCTAGCGCTCGCTAAAAGACGCCGCATATACGCGTTCTCGTCTGCCGGGCACTCTAGCAGACGGGCAGAGAAATGCTTCAGCGCCGCCACTGAGGCGCGGTAGGTGACACAGGCAATATCGCGCTGCCGGTGCATCTCGCGCACCACGACATGCATGCGCTCGAAGACTCCATCAAGCAGCGGCGTAGCATGCGCCATATCGAGCAACGAAGGCTCGCCAGCGCGCGAGTCGGCCAGGCGGCGCGGAATGCGATACAGGACACCCCACACGACAGCACCCGGCTCACTGCTGGGTACAATGCTGGCGACGACATGTCCGGGATTGCCCCTGCCGATGCCAAAGGCAAGCTGGTAATCAGTGAGCAGCGCCGGTCCATAGGCCAGGGCCAGGCCATTGAGCTTCTGGGGGCTATTCAAGTTCGCCTCATCCATCTCCGGCCCGTACTCAAAAAGCCAGAGAAATTCTCCCGGCTCCTGAGTGGCCACCACCTCCTGCGGATGAGGCGATGGCAATGGTGTTTCATCCGGCACATTGAGCGCGCTGCCGGCTCTACCGTACTCCTCCGGCACAGGAGGCGCGCCAGGAGCCTCGACAGGAAATGGCGCCCCCGCCTCCTCCGACTCTGACCGCCCCTGTTGCTGACTCTGCTCGACCATCTGACCAAACGAAAGAGGCCGCGGTGTACTACTGCGAATGATATGAATGCCAGGGTCCACAAACTCGCTCGTATCGAGCGGCCTGGGTCGCACCAATCTTCCCGGTTCACTCTCTGGCTGATTATGGTGCTCTGAATCGGCTTGCATGCTACTCCCCTCCCTAACTACTACGTACTTCCTAAATGCGTCATCAGCCTTTCTACCATGTAGGATACTGATATTCGTCCCATTCACCAAACATATAGGACCAGTGGGGTCCACAGGTCCAGTCGGACGTGGTCCAACGAGAGAGGACACAGACCCCTTGCATCCCCACTTTTCGAACGGGCATTTCAAAAACGCGGTAACTCATGGATGAACCTTTGAAAGGTCGGAGCACACTCCCTGCAACCGGCCTGGTCATCTCTGTTTCCATTGAGAACATGCCTACACAAATTCGACCAGGCGATGGATGCTGCCACGTACCGGGACGCGCTCAAACCGCCGGTCCTGGGGGATGATGCGCATTGGCATACCATGCGCCGGGTCCAGGTTGCTGCCCTTCGGCTCAATCCTGGCATTCGGCACAACCGCAAGACGGTAACGCTGGAGCAGCATCGCCAGCACCACTTTCATCTCCTGGAGTGCGAATTCCGCTCCGATACATCTGTGTGGCCCGACGGCGAACGACAGATACTCGTACGGCGTTCGGCTGAGCGTTGCCCAGCGCTCCGGCTTGAAACGGTTGGGC
>JALYVR010000728.1 GCA_030853145.1 Chloroflexota bacterium
GTAGTACCATTAGCCAATTTCACGCCTGTTCCCTCCCAATACATGGAAGCCAGGCCCGCTATCGGCTATAATGTGCGCAGTAGTAGTAGCACAGCACGAGGCTCAAAGGTGTCAGAGAAACATGTGCGTCTCATCCGCGAGGCGGTCGAGACCATTGCGCTCACGCTCCTGATCTTGCTCATCATCCGTTTTGCCGTACAGAGCTTCCGCACGGAGGGGCAAAGCATGGAGCCGGGACTGCATACGGGTGACTATGTCCTGGTCAACAAGCTGCTTTACCTCTGGCAACAGCCGCAGCGAGGCGATGTGGTTGTCTTTCACTATCCCCTGGATCCCAATGTCGATTTCATCAAGCGCATCATCGGCGTGCCAGGCGATACGATTAGTACCACAAGTACTACCGTCTCGGTAGATGGCCAGCTTATTCAAGAACCATACATCAGCACAGCGTTTAACTTTGGGAATGAGACGTGGAAATTGGGACCAGATCAGTTCTTTGTAATGGGTGATAACCGGGACAACAGCCTGGACTCGCGTTCCTGGGGAGCATTAGATAGAAGGTATATTGTCGGCAAAGCCGTGGCGGTCTACTGGCCCACAAACAAGTGGAAAATTATCAACACCTACCAGGCAGTGTTTGCGGCCGTCCGTCCCTCTCACTAATTAGTAAAGACGAGGTTTAAGGTGAAACGATCCCACTTAGTACGAGACATTATAGAAACGTCTGCGCTCGTACTGCTTCTATTTCTGGTGATCCACTTTGCGATTCAGAACTATCATGTTCAGAACATCAGCATGCAGCCAACGCTGAACGACACTGAATTCGTACTGGTCAATAAGATGGCCTATCTCTTTCACGCGCCTGAGCGAGGTGACATCATTGTCTTTCACGCGCCCCCAGATCCCACGAAGGATTTCATCAAGCGCATCATCGGCCTTCCGGGGGATACGGTGACCGTTGATAGCTCACATGTGTGGGTCAACGGCGTGCTACTCAAAGAGCCGTACATCAGTTCGAGCTACAGTCCCATCGCCAATGTCTGGAAGGTAGGGAAAGAACAATATTTTGTGATGGGTGACAATCGGCCCGCCAGCGATGATTCGCGCAGTTGGGGCTTTGTACCCAGGAGTTTCATTGTCGGAAAGGCGGTGATGGTCTACTGGCCTTTCAATAAATGGCAGTTCATCAACACCTATCCAGCAGTGTTTGCCAACATTAAATAAGAACATCGAAAGGGAGTAGCAGCAGACTATGCCAGATTCAGAGCAGCATTACCCGTTCCATCAACCGGGCCGCGATGAGCAGGAGCGTCAACATCACCCATCCAATGAGGCCCAATTTGAACCAATGGAGGAGGCAGTGCCGCGTCAGAAGACGCACCAGCGCGACCGCGCCAGCATGCCCCCGTTGCCTGCCAGGCGTCGCGGTTATGCTCTGATGATCGGTGTCGTGGCCGGGCTGGTGGCCTCTATCCAGAGCATTGTTATCGCCTTCGTCAATTCTCCGACCTATCAACAGGCGGCCGGCGCCAGGGGACAAAATGCCATCAACCTGGCGCTTGTTCTGCTGGGCATTGCCTGCCTGACCTGGTTCATCGCCGCCCTGATCAATGTGATCGCCGGCTTCATCACAGGCAAAATCTGCATCCAGCGCCGCCTGGGCTTTGTAACCGGCTTCGTCGCCGGAGTCGTCTACTATATTGTCGCAGTCTTCCTGGTGCGCTACATCCCGGCCTACCCGGGCACCCTTGCCGGCAGCGGCAAAGGCGGCCTGGTGGGGGTTACCGGCGGCATCATTGTCTCGCTGATCTTCCTCGTGGTGGTCGGGCTGATCGGTGGCGCTTTCAGCCTGCTGGGCGCCTGGCTGGCCACACGACGGCATCCCTATTATGTAGGATACGCGGGCTAGCGGCCCATAGACATGAAGTTAAGGGTGAAGGAGAGGCAGGTCGCCGTTCCGTAGGGCGGGGCTTGCCTCGCTAGTCACGCTGCTGCTTTCCGCTCTCCATGTCAGCCTACTCCCTCTCCCTGCGCCGAGACCATTGATGCTTGCTCAAGCTCAGGAGTGTAGAACAGAATGCATTGCCCACTCAGTCGCAGGTATTGCACCATGCAGACATAACCATCGGGCAAGGTGAGCAGATGGCGTTCATCATATGTTCTGGGGAAGACTTGCTTGCGCTGAGTGCCCTCCGGAAAAAGCAGCCTTGTCTCCAGCACCTGGCACCTGTGCCGCGCGAGAATGGCAGTCACCTCCGGGGTCAGGGCAGCAATCATCTCGATCTCAATCATCCGCGCTTTCCTTCAGGCTTCATCCCAAAGACCTGCGCCACCATGATTGCAGATTTATTAGAGGTATCTGAACAAGAGCTATGGCCGAGCGAACATGCGGATTCGTCTTTTTTGAGAAGCCCCCTTCGGGGCAAAGTCTTTCTGGTGTAGAGGCATATGTTATGAATATGTATACTGTTCCTCAGTGAAGAGGGAAAGGTGTAACAACGTCCTTGCTTCAAGAAATCGTTCGCTTCGTCAAGACAACGAATGCCAGACGCATCTGGCTGCGCACAACCACAGATGGCCAGCACGTGTATGAACAGAGTGGCTTCCTCTTCACGATTTATGACATGGAACTCGTCTGGTAGCAGGCACAACATCTTGCATAGCGCCATACTGCTGAAAACGGAACGTGCAGATCTGCGATCGCGCCTACAATGGGATCGACGGCGACGAGCACGTTGACCCGGTACCCGGCGAGGCTGGATCCGTCGCAGCCTATGCCCACAGCCAGTTGATGGCCGCCCTGGAGTTGGCCCCTGCCTGATAAACAACCGTAGGGATATAGGCGCCCACGAGGGGCGCCATATCCTCGCAGAGGTAGGTTTTGTGGAGCATTTTCCACGATTCATGTGGGATGGAAGG
>JALYVR010000099.1 GCA_030853145.1 Chloroflexota bacterium
CTGGAGCACCAACGGCCCACGCGGCTAGCGGTTGTCTTTCTCAGGAGCAGCATATCCCTGAGCGAGAAGATGTTCCAATGGAAGAAAATGTGGGGTCGGCAAGGCATCCCAGGAGAACCAGCCGACAGCCGACATCTCACGAGCGGAGTTCACCTGCGCCTCGCCAGAGACATACCTGCTCTCTATCCAGATGGTCACATAATGTTTGCCTTCCGCCTCAAAAATATCGTTGGTGATGGTGCAGAAGGTGAGATCGCTAATCAGTACGCCGACCTCTTCCCCGACTTCACGAATGGCGCACTCGTGCGGCGATTCCCCATACTCTAAATGACCTCCAGGCATGGACCATGTGCCAGCTCCATGAGCGTTCTGACGCTTCATGAGAAGAACCTGATCGCCTTTTCTGATAATCACACCAACGCCTATATACGGTCGTTTCGACATGGACTTTCCCTCCAAGCTCTATTGTTCAGGCTGGTCGCTATGATCAACTACCTGGTCCGGCGGGCCTTTCAGTTCCCGCAGACCAGAGGATACCCAATTCTTCTGCCAAAAACAAGATATTGACGCAGATGATCGACTCAGTGGTACTATCTCAGACGAGCACACCTCTTGTGTCGAAGGACATGAAGCACGCGAAGGAGAGCAAAGAGTATGGAAACCGACCGCTTCTATCTAGAACGAGCGTTGTGAGCCTCTACTCACGCAAGGACATGACGGCTATACCTCTTTGGCTCCGTGTTGTGTATAATAGGGCTGTATAGTTAACGTGTGGCGTGTCTACCACCGTCGCGAATAACATCGTTTTGAAAGAGACGTGCGGCAACATATGGAACAATCGGAAGAGCAGACCAGGGCAATAGGAGGCGAGCCGGCCAGCGTGCAGACTGCCGAGGCGCGGGCACATCATTATGATGCGAGCAAGTATGAGCGACCATCGGTCACCGTTGATGTGGTGATGATGAGCTTGCGCGAGTACGACCTCCAGGTGCTGCTGATCAAGCGGCGCTCGTGGCCCTGCGAGGGCATGTGGGCCATTCCGGGCGGTTTTGTCAATATCGACGAATCCCTGGAGTCCGCCGCCAAGCGCGAGTTGCAGGAAGAGACGGGCGTCGAGGATGTGTATCTGGAGCAACTATACACCTTTGGGGACCCCGGTCGTGACCCACGGACGCGCGTGATTACCGTGGTCTACTTCGCGCTGCTGGACTCTGAGCGCTTGCAGGTCAGGGCGGCGGACGACGCGGCGGATGTCGGCTGGTTCTCTGTCTATCACCTGCCCGAACTGGCGTTTGACCACGCGAAAATCCTCCAATATGCCCTGCAGCGGCTGCGCGGCAAACTTGACTATACCACCATCGCCTTCAACCTGCTGCCGGAGGAGTTCACGCTGCGTGAATTGCAGCGCGTCTATGAGATCATCCTGCACCGCGAGCTTGACAAGCGCAACTTCCGCAAAAAGATCCTCGCGACCGGCATCCTGGCGGACACGGGCGCGAAGAAAATGGAAGGCACACACCGGCCAGCACGCCTGTATCGCTTCAATCCGGAGGCGCAGTCAGGCTCAGACTCCTGAGCGCTCCCCATCTGGGGTATCAACATGAAAGGCTGTAAATACATTGCTCGCGATCTGGTTGGCCCCACGACTTCGCGCAACGAGCTACACGCAAGGAAAGACGCGAGAAAAGCCCGTCATGCTGACAAAGCACGATGGGCTTTCTTTTTCACATCCCCGCCCTCACTTGACCCCAATGCGGACTCGGTAACTCACATACCAGGGGATGGGTTCGGACCCAAGAGATTGGAACGCAGCGCTGCTGAGGCGGTCAAAACCGGTCTCTTGTTCGGTGAACTGGAACTGCTCGCTGAAGGCACTGCTGCGCATCATCTCAAGGAACCGTGCCGCGTCTCCTTGCTCGATATGATGAAGCAACACCTCATTGGTGAAGCGGAAGTGAGCGCTCTCGCGCATGCGTTCGAGATGCCTGTCTTTCGACCAGAGCTTGAGGGTGTGAGGCAGTCCGCGCTCCCGGACAAGCGCCACTAAGCGGGAAGCAACCTCCTGGGCGAGCCGATCAAGCTCCCAATGGAGTGTTGGTGGCCAATCATAGTCATATGCAGCAAAGATCCCTCCGGGTCGGAGAATCCGAGCGATCTCGGCCAGGGTCGCCGTCGGTTCCATCCAGTGGAACGATTGGGCGGCAGTGACGATATCCGCGCACTCATCAGGCAGGCCCGTCTGATGAGCAACTCCCTCGCGATACTCGATATGTGCCGCGTAGGGATCGTTCTCGATCTTGTGGATGGCCTCTTTCCGCATATCGGCATTGGGTTCGATGCCAATCACCCGCTCAGCCCGCTCACCCCAAATCGCGGTTGACAGGCCGGTCCCGCTGCCCATATCCACCATCAGGGTGGGACGCGGCAGGTGGATCACCTGCGTCAGCAGATCGAGCAAAGCCGGTGGCGGCGTCGGACGTACCCGATCGTAGCTGCTGGCTTTGCCAGTCCAAACATCACTGGTTTCTGTCATGCTGTTTTCTCCTTCCTTTTTTTAAGCAGGTGAAGAGCTAGCCGAGAAGCTCGAAAACCTGGGCGCGCACCTTTCCCAAAACCCCTATTTAGTATCAACCAATGCGCTGGCCTTCTTCCGACACCCCTACGCGGACGGGGGCGCCAGCGGGAGGGTGAACGAGAAGGTAGAGCCTTCGCCGGCTATCCCGCTGCTGGTGAGGGTGATCGTACCCTGCATAGCCTCGACGAGCTGGCGAGTGATGGAGAGTCCCAGACCGCTTCCCCGGTGTAAGCCGTGCATATCGCGCTCCAGGCGCACGAAGCGTTCAAAGATGACCTGTTGTTTATCGATAGGGATGCTCGCACCTCGATCAATCACGCTGATACGCACTATAGGCTGTGCCTCCTGCACAGTGGCGACAATGCGGATCGGCGTCTTTTCGGCGGAGTAGCGTAGAGCGTTGGCAAAGAGGTTGCGCAAGACCTGCTTCAGGCGCATCTCATCGGCCTGGACCACGACCTCAGGGGCAATATCGACCTCTACCTGGCGCTGCTCTTTGATTATCCACGGCTCAAAAAGTTCCACAATACCAGAACAGATGCCCTTGAGCGGGATATGCGTGAGGTGCAGCGCCTCCGCATCGATTTGAAGCTGGCTGGCATCCATAATATTGGCTTGCAGCAGCACCAGTTCTTCGCAAGCGTAATGCGCTTTATGCAAAAAGCTGCGCTGCGTTTGCGGGTCAAGGTTCTCCAACTGGCATAGCAGTTCGAGATAGCCCTGCACGACGGTCAGGGGCGTGCGTAACTCATGGCTGGCGGTGGCGATGAAGGCATCTTTCAGCTTATCAAGCTCGCTCAGTCTGGCATAGGCCTCGCTGAGTTCGCGATAGAGGTGCGCGTTTTCAGTGGCGGCGGCAATCTGCTCATGCAGCCCGCGCAGCATGCGGGGATACGCGGCGCCAAGCAGACCGATAAAGAGCGGAACCAGTGTGCTGATGCTCATATAGACGACCCAATCGCGGTCGGGGATCAGAACTTCATCGTATGAGATCGTGAATGTGATACAGATAGCCACCAGGCTTGCCAGCCCGCCTAGCACACAGCAGAGATAGAGCAGCCAGCGTGGGGTCGCGAGGATGCCGGGGTGCTGAGCGATGAGGCCTCGAAAGCGATAGAGCAGCACAGGTAGATCGAGGAAGAGGATCAGCATGGAGATGCACCAGAGGATGGCGAGCGACGCCATGGTCACCGTGTAGACCTGGTGCGTGTGACTCAGCCCCTCGTCATAGAGCCATGGTCCGACAAAAGCGCCGTAGATCGCGATCAACAAAACGACGCTGGTTTGGACGCTGATAGCGAAAATGGGCGCGGCGTGGCGGTTCATGCTGGCGAAGCGCAGTGGCAGGCGATGGTCAAGCGCGAAGGCGAACAGGGTGCGCGAGAAGGCGATATTGCAGATCACGGCAATCATAAGCACAAACACTATGAAGAGCAGGGCCACCACGATGCTGAGAGGTGCGCCAAATACACTATTGAGCAGCGAGAGGACCGGCGTGGCTAGTGTGCTGTGACCCTGAAGAGTGGCGACCAGCAGACCAAACAGCCCCAGAAGATAGGCGATCACCGCCAGCGGCACGCCTGGACCCAGGATAGAGCTGCAATCGTCGTGTTTTTTCATCTCAGCGGCCATATTGCTAGGGATGCCAAGCGCGAGCAAAGTAAACAGAATGGCGCTAAAGAGGATATTGCTTTGTTGGCCATAGAGCGCATCTCCATTCAGCGTGAGTGTATGGAGCGCGTGTCCATGAAGGAGCCAGGTGACGCCCGCCAGGCCGATGAGCAAAGCGCCTGCGCCGTAGAGCAGCAAGGTGGCCTGCGCTAGCTTCATAACCGGCCGCAGAGGCAATAGAGCCAGCCCGCCTGTCAGCGCCAGAAAGGGCACAATCACCAGACCCTGCTGCCAGGGTTCCGCGAGCCAGTGGGCATGGGAACCGGCGAAAAGTATGCCAATGTCCTGGATCAGTGAGGTCACCAGGCTGCTGGTAAAAAGAAGCACCAGAATGCCGGGGAACCAGGAGCAGAAGCCGGCGAAGAAGCCCCACAGCGACCCGAATGCGCGCTGTGTCCAGACATACATAGACCCATCGACGGCCATAAAATGATTGAACTGCCGGACAACGATGGCGCTGGGGATAAAAAGTGCCAGCGCGCCGATCAGCCAGTAGATATAGATCCCAAGGTTTCCACTCGGTAGTGTGCCCTGGATATAGGTAATGAAAAAAACGATAGCGGTGAAAATTGTCAGCAGATCAACGCGCGAGAGGGTGTGTGGAAGCAGTTCATCGGTGCGTTGCACGGAGCGCAGTGGCTCACCGATGGTAGGGCGCAGGGAGCTAGAGATATGCTGTGCTTTTAGCGCGCTCATTGCCATCCCACCTTATCTTCACTCATACGATTTCACGAAAGCCACCTGCTCTATCTAATAATTATACCATTAAATGCATGGATGTTTATACATTTATCAGTAATTATGGGTACTCTTTCCTATGAGTGAAAGCGCTGGCCCTGCTTATGAAGAAGATCCCGCATCGCTTGGCACTTCTAGCAGGTCGAGCAGCTCTGTCAGCGAATGCACAAGCTGGCAATCGACGCTGCCAGGGGCGAGACGTTGCTGGCGATCAAGCAGGACCGGGACCATGCCGACGGTGCGCGCTCCCAGGACATCGTGAATGTAGGAATCGCCGATGTGGACTGTGTAATCGGCCACGGCATTGGCGCGTTGTAAAGCCAGGTCAAAGAGGTGAGGCGAGGGTTTGGCGTAGCGTGTCATCGCCGAGACCAGCAAGAAGTCAAAGTACCTGGTCAGGTGGTGCTTGCGCAGGATGGGGCCGAGACCGATGCCCCAGTCGGAGATCACGCCGAGCGTGTAATCATGCTTTTTCAGCGCCTCCAGGGTGGGCACGACATCCGCGTAGACCTGCCAGCTTGTATGCTCCTCGAACTCGCGCCTGATGGCCTCTGAGAGTTGATAGAGGCGCGGCTCATCGTGCTCCTCAATAAATGGGCGCAGGATGTTCATATAGTACCCGATCCAGAACTCGTGGATGGCCTGCTCGCTGGCCCAGGTGTGCCGGTTCAAACGCGCCTGGCGATAAAAATAGTCTTCCGCGTCGGTCATGCGTTCTGTGACGGCATCGATATGCACATGCAGGTTGAGCCGCTGGCAGACCTGCTGGCAGATTTCAGGGGTGGAAGGATAGGGACGGAGCAAGGTAAAGCCTGCGTCAAAAAAGATCGTGCGAATAGCTTGTGGTTGTTCGAAAGGCATAGTTCCCTCTTATCTGCCAAGGCTCAATCGATAGGTGAGATATTCCCGCCCTGCATAGGGACCACCATCCCGCGCCCGGCCTTGTCATCCCGCGTAGGGACCCGGCTTGCCGCGTCCGTGTCCGGCCTCGCTTGCGCGGCCAGAGGCCTCCCAGGCCTAAAGGCCTGCCCCACGGACCCGGCTTGCCGCGTCCCTACGCGGGATAGGGCGGCCTGCGCTCCTACGAGTGTTGTTTGTAGACCGCATCGGCGGCGGCGAGGGCGGCCCCGGCGGTTGGCTGGAGGCCACAGCGAGGCAGCACGTGTTCAAGGGCCGCCAGAATGGTATCGACGTTCTTGCGGGAAGAATTGTAACCCATCAGGCCAACGCGGATCAGGTGGCCTTTGAGGGTGCCAAAGCCGCCGCCGATCTCGATGCTGTATTCGTGGAGCAAGGAATCGCGAATGGCGACCTCATCAACGCCGTCTGGCAGTCTGATGGCGGTCAGCACAGGCAGTTCGTAGCCGGGGGCGGTCAGGATGGGCAGTCCCAGTGCCTGCACGCCGGCGCGCAGGGCCTCGCCGTGTAGCTTATGGCGCGCCCAGCGTACCTCCAGGCCTTCCTCCAGCACGATGCGAGCGGCTTCGTACATCCCGTAGACCAGGTTGCTGCACGCGGTATGATGGTACGTGTGCTCGCCGCTCCAATAACGGTGCAGGTGTTGTAGATCGAGGTAGTAGCTCTGCACGGGCTTGCGGCGGTTCTGGATTACCTGCACAGCGCGCTCGTTGAGCGTCACGGGGGCCAGGCCAGGCAGGGCGCCCAGGCTCTTCTGACTGCCTGCATAGCAGGCGTCGATCTTCAGCTTATCGGTATGCATGGGTACGCCGCCCAGGGCGCAGACGGCATCGACGACGAAGAGCGCATCGTGGGCATGGGTCACACGCTCCAGTTCCTCCAGTGGCTGTAGTAGCCCGGTGGAGGTTTCGGCGATGGCGGTAGCAAATATCTTGGCGCCGGGATGGGCCTTGAAGGCCTGCTCAAGCGCTTCGGCCGTGAGCGGCTGGCCTAGCTCTGTCTCCAGGTTCACAACCTGCGCGCCCGCGCGCTGCGAGATCTCGACGATCTTGCCGCTGAAGAAGCCCAGCGACCCGGCGATCAGCGTGTCGCCATCTTCGAGCAGGTTGCTCAGCACAGCCTCGGCGCCAGAGAAGCCGGAACCAGAGATACACAGCGTCATCTCGTTGCGCGTCTGGAAGATTGCGCGCAACATCTCGGCGGTCTCTTCCAGAATCGTGAAGAACTCCGGATCGAGATGCCCAAGCTGCGGGGCCGAGGAGATGCGCAGGATGCGCGGGTCTACATTGCAGGGGCCGGGGCCAAGCAGCAGCCGGTAGGGTGGATTGAGTTCAGGGATGGTGTTCTGCTGCGTTTCAATGTGTCCTTGTACCAATTGTGTCATGAGCATTGCCAACCTTTCAATCAAGTAGGAATGAGCGATCCAGCCGGTATATGGGCGCTGCCCACACAGCATAGACCGCGGTATATCACCCTGGTTACAGTCCACCTTCCGCGCATTACTGCACCTTTACCTCTTCCTCCTCAAACACCCGCTGTAATTTGTCGGCCTGATCGGCTGCGATCAGGGCATCCATAAACTCGTCAAGCTCACCGTTGAGCACGCCGGGTAGGTTGTGTCGCGTGAAGCCGATGCGATGATCGGTCACGCGATCCTGGGGATAATTATAGGTGCGAATCTTCTCGCTGCGATCTCCCGTCTGGACCTGCGAGCGCCGGGATTTGCTCAGTTCCGCCTGCCGGCGGGCCTCTTCCAAGTCCCAGAGGCGGGCCTTGAGTACATTCATGGCCTTGGCTTTATTCTTAATCTGCGATTTCTCGTCCTGGCAGGTCACGACCAGCCCGCTGGGCAGGTGCGTGATGCGCACCGCCGAGTCGGTGGTATTGACGCTCTGGCCGCCGTGGCCGGTGGAGCGATAGACATCCACGCGGAGATCGTTGTCTTTGATCTCGATGTTGATGTCGTCGTCAACCTCAGGCAGGACGATGACCTTGGCGGTTGACGTATGGATGCGCCCGTTGGCCTCGGTGACGGGGACGCGCTGCACGCGATGGGTGCCGCCCTCGTATTTCATGCGGCTATACGTGCTCTTGCCGCGCACGACGAAGGTAACATCCCTGATGCCGCCCTGCTCGGTTTCGTTGCTATCCAGGACCTCGGTCTTCCAGCGGTGTTTTTCGGCGTAGCGTATATACATGCGGAAAAGCTCGCCCGCGAAGAGGGCCGCCTCGTCGCCGCCGGCTCCACCCTGGATGGTGACGATGGCGTTCTTCTCGTCCATAACATCTTTGGGCAGCAAAGAGACCTGCATCTCCGCGAGGATCTGCTCTTTACGGGCTTTGAGGCGCTCCATCTCTTCGTCGGCCAGGCCGCGCATCTCCGCATCCTCGCTCTCGCGGTACATCTCCTGGGTCTCAGCGAACTGCTTGTCGTTGTCTGCCAGCTCGTAGTACCGGGTGGCGATATTCGCCAGTTCCGCGTGCTCTTTGCCATAGCGCTGCAGGAGCGCGATATCGCTCAATACATCAGGCTGGGCCATCAGACGATTGAGTTCTTCGTAGCGCTCGGCCAGGCTGGCCAGTTTATTCATCATATCCATTATCAGTGGTTCCTCCGGTATCCCCTCTGCCATCCGCCCGGCAAAGCGCATGCATATATAATAGAAGCGGCTTGTTTATGGTATCACATTTTCAGCCATGCCGGAGCGGATGAAATCTACGCGTATGCATGATGTGTGCTGTAGAGAGACATAAGTGGAACGACGTTACCCGGCGGCAAGCAGGTAACGTTCGACGGTAGCGCGGCCCACGCACACGCATTGCAATAGAGGCTGTGCGTGAGAAATATATGTAGTTGAGTTATGATCAGCTTGTTTCATCACCATAAGTATATCATATCGGGAGCCAGAAGGCAGCCGCCATCCTTCGTAGCTGCGCGAGTTTATCGCGCGTGGCTGGCCTGACGCGCTGGCTGGCTTGACATGCGCGATTTATCGCGCAGCTACGAAAATCATTCCTGATTTTGTGAGCTACTTCCTAGTCCTGGGTCTTTTAGAGCGTTATACTGATAGCACAGGGCAATTATAGATATGTATTGGAGGGAAGGGTACTATGCGCTTCTGTTTTATCCTGGAAGAGAAATATGCGGACGAACCGATGCCCCTGGTGGTCGCGAACCAGTTGCAGCAATGGGGCCATGAAATCGATGTGATTCAGCCATATGCGGCGGTGACCAGCCTCACCGACCTCTCGCTGACGAAATACGATGCTTATGTTCTGAAGACGGTCTCAGATGGGCCGGGACTGACCATCCTGGAGGCTGCCGAAGCTGTGGGCATCCCGACGATCAATAATTCACACGCCATTCGTTTGGTGCGCGATAAGGCGGTGGCGGTGGCCTACGCGCAGTCCAGCGGCCTGCCGGTCCCGCTGACATATTTTGTGGGCCATCCGCGCGCGCTCGTCAAACTGCCGCCGGAGGTCTATCCCGTCGTTGTGAAGCCGAGCAATGGCAGCTCTTTACAGGATATCCACCTTGTGCGTACCCCGGAGGATATGCAACGGCTGACGGTGGCGGAGGGCAACTACTATCTCGCGATGCAGTATGTAGAGAACAGCGGCTTCGATATCAAGCTGTACGTCACCGGTCAGGAGATGCATGCCATCGCGAAAACCTCGCCGCTGCACGGCTCGGTCCCTGAGCGCGAGGTGCCTGTGACATCCGCCATGCTCAAGCTGGCCCGGCGCGTGGGTCAGGTCTTTGGCCTCGATCTCTACGGCGTTGATGTGCTGGAGACGGCAGGCGGCCTGGTGCTGGTTGATATCAATGATTTTCCCAGCTTCGGACGTGTGCCCCGCCGCGTGGGCAGCATCGCCGATTACATCCTGCACGCCGCCTATCGCGCCCGCCGCCAGCACGAACGCCACGCGCCTAACCTGTCCGCCAGTAGCCGCCGGACCCTGCGTCGCCAGGATAGCACGCTCGTCCCTGCCGAACTGACCGGAGATAACGAGAAGGTGAAACGCGTGCTGATGAATTAGCTCCACAGCGTCAATGATTTCTTCTACTTGGCTGAGCAAGAGAGAGCCTTTGAGTCCACTTTGCCTGGGATTGGCTCTCGCCTTATGGTGCTACATGCTCTATATTCAATGTAGTGGCCTGTTCTGGCACTGGTTCAAGTATAGCAACCGCCTGCTCCAGGAGTACTGCTTATGAACACAATGGCGAAGGTGCAGACCAATGCTGCTCCCGTTCAGCCTCCCCAGCGGATGCCTCCATGGTATCGAGATACGGCCATCTGGTGGGGAGGAGCGGGAGTGCTTTGCTTTAGTTTTACATTGCCAGCTACCCATCTGGCAATTCCAGCATTCGGAGGTCTCGTTGTCGGACTCGGACGTGCTATCATTGCAGCGGGCTTAGCAGGGTTGGTACTTGTGCTGCGCCGTGATCCACTCCCTCCCCGGCAGACCTGGCCAGGACTGTTGCTGGTTGCATTAGGCGTGGTCATTGGCTTTCCGCTTTTCTCGGCGTTTGCGCTCCAGGGAACCTCCGTTGCTCATGGCGCCATCGTCACTGGATTGCTGCCAGCCGCAACTGCTATCGGTGGGGTAGTGCGCGCCAGGGAACGTCCTTCCATCCTTTTCTGGCTGAGTTGTGCTGCGGGAACGGTGGCGGTGCTGTTGTTTGTGATAGTGCAAGGCGCCGGACACCTGCAACCGGGAGATGGCTGGATGCTAGCCGCCGTAGCTGCTGGAGCCGTGGGCTATACCGAGGGAGGACGATTAGCGCGTGAGCTTGGAGGCTGGCGCGTCATTTGTTGGGCCCTGGTACTCGCCGCGCCAGTGTTGGTCTTGCCAGTCGGGTGGGCGCTCCTCCAGCATGGAATACAGGGAAATCCAGGGGCCTGGTTTGGCTTGGGTTACGTCTCTGTCTTTAGTATGTTCCTGGGATTTTTCGCCTGGTATCGAGGACTGGCACTGGGAGGGATTGCGCGCATTGGCCAGATCCAATTGCTGCAACCGCTTTTGACCATTGGCTGGGCAGCCCTCTTTCTGGGTGAGTCCCTTACCCTGGCCACTGGCTTGACCGCGGCTCTCGTGCTGCTCTGTGTGGCGGTAGGACAGCGCAGCCGGAGACGGCATACCATCCAAAAGCCGCCGCCAGAAAGCCTCGCGCAGACTGATCCTGGTTTGACTATAGGCGCAGTTGAGGAG
>JALYVR010000729.1 GCA_030853145.1 Chloroflexota bacterium
GCATTGATCTGCTAGAAACCGCGCGCGGCCCCATGATTATCGACGTAAATTCTTTTCCCGGTTTTCGTGGCGTACCCGGCGCTGATACCGCCCTGGTGGACCTGGTAGAGCGTCTGAACAAAGAAAGGCAGGCCACGTCATGAGCGAGACCAGCCACAACCTTGAACTCTCCATTCTGGAGCTGCCTGCAATCGTGACTCATCTCTTCGAGCGCGCGCAGCGCCCGTTGCTCTCCGGCGCCTCTGACCCGCTCGGCCTGTTTGTGCGCTACCTGCGGCGCAAGCCGGGGCGCGGACTGGCCGTCATCTATAGTATAGGGGAGCCGGGTACCCCCGTGGCCCTACGCAAAGTCCAGGCTGGCGATCCTCACCGCGCCGTCAGCCTGGCGCTAGCCGAGTCGGCGCTTGAGGGCGCGCATATCCGCTTTACTACGTCACAGGCGCAAGAGGCGCCGCTAGCCGTCCAGCCAACGGGCGTTGTGCAGGTCGAAACACTGGGCATCTCGGTGCAGGCGTTTCCCGCCGATAACGGCCTGCCCGCGCTGGCCGCAAGCTGCGATACCGCGCACAATGGTCCGCTTTTCCCGGCCCTGGAAGCGGCAGCCCAGACCTTTTTGCATAATCAGGAGTGGCGCCTGGTGGACGCGAGCGCCGAACCTGTGCGCTATAAACCGGCCAGCCGCTGTGTCATTCGCTACCGCCTGACGCTGGAGCATGCCACGGGGGGAACGCCAACTCGGAGAAAGCTCACGTTATTCGGCAAGGTGTACGCCGAGCCCGAACAGGCGCGCGCGATCCAGGCCACGATGCAGCGGATCTACACTGAGCAGACACAGGCCGGCATGTCCACGCTGCCACGTCCCCTGGGAACCGTAGAGGCACTTGGATTGACCATCAACGAGGCCATCCAGCCACCAGAGCTGGAGGAAGGCGCCGGGACGCAGGCAGTGCTGCGCACAGGGTTGCGCGCGTTGCAGCCACGGCTAGTCCAGGGACGAGGCGGAGAGATCACCGGGATCGTCACGCCTGATGAAGAGCTGCGCCTCACGGCGGTCGCTCTGGCGCGCCTGCACACCAGCGCCGTTCGCTCAGAGGGAGCACCACGCACCGGGGCCAAAGAGGCCAAACGCGCCCGCGAGCGCGCCGCGCTCATCGCGGCCCACAATCCTGCCCAGGCGGCGGAGGTGCAGCGCCTCGCCCAGCAGCTCGCTGAGCGTTTAAAGCACACGCAGCCCGACGCCTATCGCCCGGCACATGGCGGCTTTAAGGCCAGCCAGTTACTCTTCCATAGCCAGCACGTCTTTATAGTAGATTTTGATGGATTTTGTCTGGCGGACCCCGCGCTCGATGTGGGATATTTCCTGGCCTACCTGCGCCCCAGCGGGCTCTGGTATCAACGCGCAGGTATGCGTCAATGGTTCGAGGCCGCAGCTAGCATCTTCATCACAACCTATCGTCAGGCTATGCTTGAACGCGGCATAGACCCGGCTATCGTAGACGGCATCTTGCAACGTACGCGGCTCTACGAGGCCGCGCTGCTCTTCAAGATCGCCACCCGGCGCGCCAATCGTCTCAATAGCCCGCGTCCCAAAGAACTATCAGCTATGCTCACGGAGATTGCTGTATGTCTATCTAATGATGTGAGGAGGGAATAATGGGATTATTATTCAAGTTCTTATATCGCAACCTCAAGGGATTACGGGGTCTTGTGGTAATCGCCATCCTGGTCACGATTACCCAGGTAACCTGCGACATCTTCAGCGCCTTTCCACTCAAGTTTATTCCAAGCAAGGTGACCAACGCCGGGAATGATCCAGCATGTACGTTTCCATTCTTAAATCCGATCGAGTCCTGGTTTGATATCCCGCAGATCGATCCAAGCTTGCAGCCTGATCCAAAGCTCCCGGTGCAGCCGCCAGCGCTAGCAGAGTGCCCACTCGGGCCAAACGACACGCACATCGTACTTGTCGCCCATACTGTCAATGGAGTGATCGTCTTCTCGGTACTAATATTGATAGTGTTTGGTCTGTTGAGCGCATTGCTGGCATTTCTGGATCTTTACCTCGCCGCATACATCGCGCAAAACTTGACGGCACGCTTGCGGAATCAATTGTTCGAACATCTCCAGCGTCTATCGCTGGATTGGCATGGGAAACAAAAAAAGGGCGACCTTGTCCAGCGCGTGATAGGCAACATCACCGACATTGAGAAGCTCGTCACCGACGGCCTGGTAGACCTGCTAGCCGGTGTATTAACCCTCATCGGTGTAGCAATAGTGATGCTTATCCTCAGCCCACCGTATACATTGATCGCGCTGGCTATCGCACCTGCACTATTCATGATCGTTCTAGGCTATACGAAAAACATCAGAATGGCGGCGAAAAAGGCCGCAAAGGCCACCGGGCAGGTGTCAGATGTGGCCTCGGAGGATATCAACGCGCTGACAGTCATCAAAGTATTCACGCGCGAGGATCGTGAAGCCATGCGTTTCGGCGGGTACGTCGATGCGAATCGCAAGGCCAGCCTGCGAGCCGGCTGGTTACAAGCACAGTTCACGCCCATTGTCACCCTGCTTGTCGTGCTAGGTACCGCCTCCGTAATCGGAGTGGGAGGCTACGTGGCAGCGGGAAATACATTCAACATTGGCCCCCTCGCCGTTCAGGCGGCAAGTGTTGATGTAGGAACGCTGATCCTCTTCCTCACCTTTCTGAAGCTGCTGTACCAGCCAATGCGCGACCTCTCGAAGCTCGCCACGCTTGCAAGCAGCGCGGCAGCAGGTGCAGAACGCATACAGGAGGTCCTGGATCAGGCTCCCGAAGTGATAGACAACCAGGCACCTTATCATGGTCCTACCAAGCTGCGGGGAGAGATTATCTTCGATCATGTCTCCTTCGGGTATACGCCAGAAAGGCC
>JALYVR010000730.1 GCA_030853145.1 Chloroflexota bacterium
GATCAACGGTCAGAGTTGCACCCTGGCGTTCGATAACGCTACTCAGCAGGTGACCATCACCTGTGGGCAACAGCAGCCGGGACCGGGGGGCCAGCCGCAGCCAAAGCAGACGCCGCCGGCCCAACAACAACCAAACCAGCAACAGCCAAATCAACAGCCGACAACTCAGCCAACCCAGTAATGCCCCGTCAAGCGTCATGTGACGACCCTATGTGTAGTGGTCCTCCCTTGCGGGGGCCATGTTCCAACCCCCCAGGGGTGATCTGTCTCGCACAGATCACCCCTTTTGACATCCATCTTATTGCGGTGCCAGACAAGCTGGATTAGGATATGCACCTCTTGTAATCACCCCCAGCGAGATGCATGCTGGCACAATGCACCCGTGGTATACACCTGTAAAAAGAGCAAGATCAGAGAAGTTTTGTCCCTCCTCTGTGCTACACTGTTCCTTGTCGAGCACAGACGCCTTGCGCCTGAACGAGGAGAGAGGTGCTCGGGTTCGCGTAGGGGCGCTGGCTTGCCTCGCCCGCGTCGGCCACCAGCAAGCCATCGCTCCTACGCGAACCGAAGCACGGCATGCTCGACAAAGAAAGAAGAGGTGTAAACTATGATTCACAAGATCGAGGCGATGGTCGTGTTCGTCCAGGACCTGGCCGGATGTACGGCGTTTTATCGGGATACGTTCAAACTTCAGTATAAAGGGAGCGATGCCAATTCTGCCAATTTCCTTTTGCAAGAGGGGTTGTACTTGATCTTGCTCTCGCCCTCAGGTGCCGCAGACCTGTTAGGTACGGAGGTCAATGAGCTGAAGATCAAGGGGGGGCCACGCGGGCTTCTGGCCGCCGGTGTTGCGGATGTCGATGCCGCATACGAGGAACTTAAAGCCAAGGGCGTCACGTTTGTCAGATCCCCAACCGACCAGCCCTGGGGGCTGCGCACGGCGCACTTTGCCGACCCTGAAGGCAACCTCTGGGAGATCAACCAGTCCATTGAGTCGAAGACAGAGGGGTAAGCGAAGCCGCTCTGGGCGCACTCTTTGGCTATCGCGGCAAAGCTTCGCAGACACCCGCAGCCTTGCTGGTTTTGTGCGCATGAATGGAGGATATCAGCACATGAAATGTGATCTCGGAGATATCGCAATCTTTTATGAAACCTGCGGCAGCGGCCGGCCCATCGTGATGTTGCCTGGGCGGCCGAGCGATCACCGCGTCATGCTACGGTTCATGGAGCCCCTCTTCAAGCAGCGGGATGGCTGGCTGCGCCTCTATCCTGACTTGCCCGGCACGGGGCGCAGCCCAGGCGCGGACCGTCTGGCCTCGCACGATCAGATGCTCGATGCTGTGCTGGCGTTCATCGACGCGGTCATCCCCGGTCAACGCTTCGTGCTTGCCGGCCTATCCTATGGTGGGTACCTGGCCCGTGGCGTGCTCTACCATAGGGCAGCGTCGATCGATGGCTTGCTGCTCTGTGCCCCCCAGGTGAAGGCAGATCCCGCACAGGCCCAGCTCCCACCCAGGACTACGCTTGTAGAGGACCCTGCGCTGGCGACCGAGCTTGGGCCAATCGCGGACCTCGTCGTGGCGCAGACTCCCACGGTGGTTGCGGCGGTGCGTGATCTACTGGCTGAGGTCCAGATCGCCGATCACCCCTTCAACGAGCGGCTGGAGGTGGCCGCCCCCTTTTCCTTTGACGTGGACACCCTGCCCGCACCCTTTGGTGGCCCCACGCTCATTCTGACCGCACGACAAGACCACCTCTGTGGATACCGCGATGCCTGGGATCTACTGGACACCTACCCCAGAGCGACATTCGCTGTGCTTGATCGCGCCGGACATCTTGTGAATATCGAACAGGATGTGCTGTGCCAGGCCCTCATGCGCGAGTGGCTGGATCGGGTGGAGGAATGCGTTGGCTTGCCATAAGCCATTTCTCATGCTATGCTTAGAATAGACGTTCTTGTTCTTTAGCAGGCAGGAGGGCCATGTTCTCAATCTCTTCCGCGACCTCCAGCGCTGAACTTGTGCGCGCTGAAGACGAGCACCTGTTCGGGTGGGACCTCACGCCGGGCATTGTCTCGGTCTGGGCAGACCGCGCGGGCCAGGCCATCATCTGGCGGCGCGAGGATGGCGAGGGCGTGACATGCACCAGGGAGCGCTTTCGCCCCTGGCTTCTAGCAACCACGCTGGCCGATCTCACGCACCTCGGCCAGTCCCTGCGGCCCGCTACCATGCCCGGTGCGGAGCAGACCCTGATCAGTTATCGCGAGCTGGACGGTCCTGCCGATTCCTATCGCTATCTGCTTTCCGCCCGCGATGGACGCTACCTCGAACGCACGCTGCTCACCGGGGCTGCGCGGCGGCTGGGAAAGCGCGTGAATAGCCTGAACGATCTGGATGACCAGTATTATCGCGTCGGTCCCGTCGAGCAGTATCTTATGCTCACCGGGCGCGTCTATTTCAGAGGGCTGCTCTACGCCTCTCTTGTGCGCCTGCAATTCGACCTGGAGACGACCGCGCTGGACCCGCATCGCGGGCGTATCTTCATGGTGGCGATCCGTGATAGCCGCGGATTGGCTACCACATTCGAGGCGCCCACCCCCGAAGACGAGCCGCGCCTGATCGCCGATCTCTGCGCGCTTATTCGCGAGCGCAACCCCGATGTGATTGAGAACCACAACCTGTTCGGCTTTGATCTGCCCTTTCTGGAGCAGCGCGCCGCTATACATAACATACCCCTGCTCCTGGGTCGCGAGGGTGGCTCGCTGCTGTTGGAGCGCCGCGAGGAGACGCTGGCCATAGGGCCGGAGGCGCGCCGGCGCACGCGTTACAGCCTGGCGGGCCGTGAACTGATCGATACGCTGGATGCTGTGCGCCGCCAGGATTTCGTCGTGCGCGATATGCCCAGCCACGGCC
>JALYVR010000731.1 GCA_030853145.1 Chloroflexota bacterium
GCCCAAGGGCCTGCCCCACGGATGCGGCAAGCCGAATCCCTACGCGGGAGGAGGCCATCTACGCGGGAGGAGGCCATCTCACTCGTCGAATGAGTGTGGTCAGAGCACTATAAAGGTGGCTCGCTGCTTCATGAATGATGGAGGCCGATTCTGGCATGCTCATTCGCTGATTTGTAGATAGCTTCGATGACAGATATCGTCTCCAGGCTCTCTTCTCCCATTGACTTCACTGCCGCTCTTGCGGCAGCGTGCTCTGTCGCATTATGCATGCTGCTAAGCAATCTGATAAAGGCTGCTGTGGGGGCTGAGGGTTGAGCCGCGGCGCCGCTCAAGTCAGGCTGTACAATACTGCCATCAGCGAGCTGGTGAGCGACAAGGGCTGGCCGGTTGTCATAGGTAGGACGAAATCTGTTGAGAATGAAAGTGCCGCCGCTGCCCCAGAGCTGTATCTGCTCATACACGGAATTGACAGGTGCTCCTACGTGGACAGGAGAAGATTGGCGAAAAGCCGGTTGCCAGGACTTCTTCCATCGAGATTTCCAGACTCTTGAAGAGGTCACGCAGAGCTGTATTGATAGCGCATTCTAGTGTCTCTTCTCCAGGGGTGAATCGCTTCACCATTGGCAGACGGCTATCTCCACGGACTAAGATCAATTCCCTTCCATCCTCCTCAACAAATATATAACCAGCCAATAACAGTGTTTTCTGCTCGTTTTCAGTACTCTGAGCTACTATCGCTCCCTGGTTCATTGATGGTTCTCCTTCAATATCTGAAGTTATTTTTTTGTGTGCAGGGGGGATGTCGCTTCGCTTAATGTTTGCTGCCTGGGCTGTGCAACTTCTGATAGATTATTCTCTGTCTTGTGAGAGCTTCTCTCGGGCGACCCTGGTAGGGATCAGGTCGCGGGGCAGCTTTGTCCCGGTGCCTTCTTGTGACTCTTGCTTTGATTGAGGATCAACTGTTCCTGATGGCACAGCTATCTTCCCGCTGCTCCTATCCCGCTTGTGATCTGATGAAGCATTATTCACTCCACTTCAAATCTATTCATCACTGATGTGCCACAAGATCAAATCTACCCACCTGATCGCATACACCCTATCATATCATCTTCTGTTTGGCAATATGCGTAAAGGAGAGCATGTTGCTGGAAGAAAGTCACCTATAATTAAGGCAATTGTACCAAATACACTAACTCCCTTGCCGAATCACCATGGGGCGTGCTATACTTTCATAAGAAACGAATTTCCAGGAAACAAATTTTTCGTGTACCCACAGTTGTGATGATCCCCTCAGTAAGGTTGTAGACGTGCCTGTAACGTCGCCCCTGGACGGGAACGGCAGCTTGTTGGGCAAAGGAGGTGAGGGACATGGACGCTGGCCCCAGTGATAGTAGGTATGGGTGTTACGCGTACCTGCTCGCGGGTTTGTTCTTCTCCTCATCGAGTGTGAGTGTGGGGCATATGCATCATTAATGCTCTTCCGGTTATAGCCTCTCCAGTTGGCATACCTATCAGCCATCACCACTGTACTCGATGAGAGCCTACATCAAGCCGCCTACGATGGTCTCGATGTCGAGTAAGCGCATCCTCGCCTGCCAGTAAGTCCTGTAGTACCCGCTCCGGGTACTCCCTACATAGCCATCCTCTGCGTTAGAAACGCTTCGTCCCTGCACTGCCCGTGGCCTTCTCGCTGTGTGCCGTGTAGTATGATACGTCGCGTTTACTTCTTGTAACAGCAGTTACAGGGACAGAGGAGTTTTCCACTTATCCACATGCATGTGGATAAGTCAAGGGTTTTGTGACTACTGTATACCTGCGCCAGAAAGGGTGGTGATTCCGTTGATTTTTCTCAGTGAACTTCTGCGCCAGAGCATTGTCGATAGCGAAGGACGGCGCCTGGGCAATGTGCGCGATATATGTGTCTCCCTGAACGAGACATTTCCGGTGGTGACCGCGCTGGTGGTTCACCCGGCCTCCACGACGAACGGCAATGGCGCCATGATTATCCCCTGGTCCCAGGTCCACAGCATTGAAGAGGCGCCCATTCACCTGGCGGTGAAACAGGTACACATTCAGCCATACGCCGCGTGCCCCGACGAGCTATTGCTGAAGCGCGATATCCTGGACAAGCAGATTGTGGATACGCAGGGCTTTCGCGTCGTCAAGGTCAACGATCTCAAGTTGGCCCAGATCAAGGGAACCGCGCGGCTGATCGGCGTTGACATCAGCCTGAGCGGCCTGCTGCGCCGCATGGGCATTCTGACCCCCATTGCGTCCTTGAGTCGGATCATGCCCATGCGCCTGGCGGAACGCACGATTACCTGGAATTATGTCGAGCCAATTGAAGTCGTCAGGGCCGGGGCGCCGGGCCAGCTCACCCCCGCGCTCGCCGGAGTGGGGGCCAGTGCCAGCATCGGCACCAGCGGCATCGTGCCCCAGGTGCAGCTCAACGTCAGCCATAGCAAGCTGGCTGACCTGCACCCCGCCGATATCGCCGACATCCTGGAGCAACTGGACGCCGAGGATGCCGGAGCCATGCTCGATCGCCTGGACACCGAGACGGCGGCCGACACGCTCAACGAGGTCGAGGCCTACAGGCAGTCCGAGATCCTGAGCGAGCTGGACCCCGAACGCGCCTCCGACCTGCTCGAAGCGCTCGCGCCCGATGACGCCGCCGATATCCTCTCCGATATGCCGCAGGCCGAGGCCGAGCGCCTGCTGAACCTGATGCCTGCCAATGAGGCGCAGCCCATTCGCGACCTGCTGCGCTATGGCGAGAAGACTGCTGGCGGCATCATGACCTCCGAGGTGCTGGCGCTCTCGCAGGATCTAAGCGCCCAGGAGGCGCTGGCCTACCTGCGCCAGCATTCCGCGCACCTGGAGATGATCTATTACCTCTACATCGTCGATG
>JALYVR010000732.1 GCA_030853145.1 Chloroflexota bacterium
TGTCAACCGCGCCCCTACATCTCGTGCGCTTTCTTTTTTCGCAACCAATAGGATATCTTTGGCGTCCGTTGCTACACTGGAAAGAGACAAGCATTGTGTCAACAGCACATGAGTTACCTCAAATTTTTCGAACGGGCGTTCGAGAGCCATTCGATCCCCTTCTCAAGCGGGGTTGCAAGGGGCTGCAAGCCCTTTGCCGGGGGTGGCGGGGACACCCCGAACCCCGGCAGGGACGCTCCGCCCCCTGCACCCGCGTTTTTTGAATGGGTGTTTCAAAAATTCGGGGTAACTCATGCGCCGCCAGAAGTGTAGTAATAGGAAGCCGGACGTGACCATGAAGAGCCTGCTGAGCATCTGTATAGTTCTTAGTCTTGCTACCATGCTGCTGGTCGCCTGTGGCGGGAGTACGGCGGCCAGCAATGGCAACGGAGGTAGTGGGGACAGCGGTGGTAACGTCGCCGTTGTGCATATGTCGGCCTCGGATTTTATGCAGAGCCATGTTACGCTGCATAAAGGGGACCGGCTCAGGCTTGTTGACGATGCGGCGAGTGTCCACATCGTGATGAATGGCGCCTGGGACGGCACGACGAGCAAAGCGCACACGGAACCCGGCGCCCCACTGGTCAATCAGCAATTCAGTGGCAACGATGCCCATGTGATCGGGCCGTTCACCAGCGCCGGGAGCTTCCGGTTCTACTGCACGGTGCATCTGGGTATGAATCTGACGGTTACCGTGGTATAGCGCATCATCTTCACCGCACCAGCCCTAGCGCGGGCAGGATGATATGCAGAGTGATGTCCGCGCAGAAATGGGCCACCATCGCCAGCAGCAGGCCTTTACGCCAGTACAGCCAGCCAAAAATAACGCCGGCAGCTCCATTGTAGAGCGTGGCCAGTACGATGGCTCCGAGTGTTATCGAACTATACAACGGGAGATGGTAGGCCCCGAAAAGCAGGGCGGACAGGATAATGGCGATCCAGGCGATGACGGTGGAAGGCTTCTGACGGCGGAACAGGCGCGTACCCAGCCAGGCGAGCAGCGTCATGATACCCAGGCGGAACCATAGCTCTTCATTGATGGGCGCGTAGAGGGACTCCAGAAAAACTTGCCAGACCGGCAAATGCACCGAGGATGACTGCTGCGCTCTCAGCCCTACCAGCGGCCCCAGGAAGTCAACCATGCCCGTAATCACCAGCGCCGCCAGTACCCCCAGGCCAATAGCCCACGGGAGCGCGGTCCGGAACTGGCGCGGCGCCGCCGGATCGCCGGCGAGCCAGTCACGCAGCATCGGCACCCCTAGCCCAATTGGCCCTCCTAAGCGCAAGCCTATGATAATGGCAATCGCTGAAATCACCACAAATTCGGCTGTTTGCGCAACCGTGAGGAGCGCGATACTCGACGCCGGATATTTGAGTTGGATCAGCGTATATGGCAGCGCCATCAGAGAAACAACCGCTGACGCGACGAGCAATATGCTAAAAACTTTCCAACTGAACCATTTGCGTTTCACGTCCTGGGGCTGCTCTAAGGGCCTATCGCTCATACGAGGGATCGTATCCATGGGGAGATTCCTTTCAATTAGAAGGCGGAATAAGTGCTTATGTGAGATGCTTCGTCTTCAGGGCAGACAGCTCTGCCTGGAAGGCCGCTTCCATTTGCTGGCGGCGTTGCTCTGGCAGAAAGCTGTGCCGGATGCCATTGAGAAGAATAGCGTCGATAGCCGCGCTATCTAAGCCGAAGTCGGTTGCGAGATGCGTCACCTCCTGGTTCAGAGTTGTGTTGAAGAGTGGCGGGTCATCTGAGCTGATGGTGATCACAGCGCCGGCCGCGTATAATTGTGACAGGGAGTGGGCCTGGTATGTGGGGTACACGCCAAGGGCGATATTGCTTGTGGGCGTGATATCTAGTGGGATGCGGTGTTGCACGAGATAGTCCACGAGCCGGGGATCTTCGATGGCGCGCACGCCGTGCGCGATGCGCTCTGCTCCCAGGGCGGTAAGCGCGCCCCAGATACTGGCGGGGCCCGCCGTTTCGCCGGCATGGGGCGCGCTATGCAACCTGGCTGAGCGGGCGCGCTCAAACCAGGGCGCGAAGGGTTCCGGCGGCGCGCCCGCCTCTGCGCCGCCCAGGCCCAGGGCCACCACGCCCTCGTCTTTGCCCTCAAGCGCCACGCTGGTCACGTAATCGGCCATAGGCGCAGTGCGTGTGGTGTCTGCCCAGCGACGCACAATACTGAAGATCCAGTTGATCTCCACGCCGAAATCGGCCCGCGCGCGTGCTCGTCCAAGCTGCATACCGGAGAAGTACACAGAGTGCGGGATGCCCAGCAGGTGATGCGTGCTAGGTGTCACATTGACTTCGGCATAGCGTATATGCTGCCGCGCCATCTCCGCGCCGAACTCGTAGACGATGAGTTCGTAGTCTGCCACGGTTTTCAGGCAGCGCATCACTAGCATAAAGCTCTCGATGAAGTGCTCAAAATCGCGATAGACGAAGCGTTGTCGCAGGTCCTCTTCGTTCTCCACGGGCAGGGGAACCTTGTTGCGACGCGCGAGGGCCAGCACCGTCGCCGGCTGGATAGCTCCCTCCAGGTGAACATGCAACTCAGCCTTTGGCGCGGCGTATATATATTGTTCCCAGGACGGCAGCATCAGGATCTCCCTAATACGAGATGTGCGATATAGATATCATAACACATCGATTGATAACCCGGTAAGGGCCTTGCCGTCGACCCCATGAGTTACCCCGAATTTTTGAAACACCCATTCAAAAAACGCGGGTGCAGGGAGCGGAGCGTCCCTGCCGGGGTTCGGGGTGTCCCCGAAAACCGCTTTTTCCCCCTTTTCTTCGCCGCCGCAGGCGGGGAGAAGAAAAAGGGGCGGAGACACCCCGCCCCCCCCCGGCAAAGGG
>JALYVR010000100.1 GCA_030853145.1 Chloroflexota bacterium
TTCACATACCTGCCAGCCATAGCCTCTACGCGAACAAGATAAAGCGAGTCCGGGAATAAAGCTTAGAGCACAAAGCTATCGGCAAGTGGGCTGCGAGAATTGCCATTGTCGCGCTTCTCAGTCAGGTTCACAGACTGTTGCCCGCCGGTCTGGCGATTCGTCTGCTGCTGGGAATAATTCTGCTGAGGCGCGTTTTGCTGCATGGGAGCCTGGTTGGTCTGGAGATTTTGCAGGCTCTGCAAAGCGGCCTGCGATTGCGTTGCCTGATCCGTTGCGAGCTGGATGGTCTTGCCCTCGATGATCACGGCAATCCCAACGCCCCGCCGTAGATCGGCGAGCTGCCGGCGCAGTTCACGATTCTCCGATTCCAAAGCATCCATCAGTTTTTTCTGTTCAAGCAGCATCTGTGCGATGCCCTCGAAGCCTGCGCTTGCATTACGATCCATAATGGACTCCTCCTGCGTATTCCGTGTACCCAATAATTCTAGAACAAGGTCACCCATCATTGCTCCCACAACTCCACCTCCCCAAACGAACATACCTATGTATGAAACCTTGTACCCTCCAATAAGGGTACGATACGATCCCAAACGGCGGCCGCAACGCCTGTTTTAGGCATGAGCGGCACATCCTCTATCGCGCCATCCGTATAGAAGATACTCACCTTATTGGTATCTACGCCAAAGCCGCTATCCGAGCGGCTGACATCGTTGGCTACCAGCAGATCCAGCCGCTTCTTTACGACTTTGTGACGTGCATAGGCCACAAGGTCATGCGTCTCAGCGGCAAACCCAACACGTATCAAGCGTCTCGGTGGCTGGTCAGTGCCTCCCTGCTCGCGTTCATCCATGGTCCTGGCGAGTTCTCCCAGGATATCCGGGTTACGCACCAGGTGCAGGGTGAGGCCATCCTCTGCCCCGGAAGTATCCACCTTTTTCAGCTTCTGTGCGGCCGGTGTTGCGGCCCGGTAGTCCGCGACAGCGGCGCTCATCACCAGCACATCGGCATCGCCGGTTGCGCTCCGAACCGCAGCGAGCATCTGGAGCGTGGTCTCGACGTGCTGCACCTCTATCCCGTAAGGCGCTTCTAGCGCGACAGGCCCTGAGATTAACACAACGTGCGCGCCACGGTCCCTGGCCTCCGTTGCCAGGGCAAACCCCATCTTGCCAGAGGAGCGGTTGCCCACGTAGCGCACGGGGTCAAGCGGTTCCTGCGTGCCTCCTGCCGTTACAACGACCCGGCGCCCGGCAAGGTCACCGTTTCGGCCTAACAGCATAGCGATAGCGCCCAACAACGCCGGAGTTTCCGGCAGCCGCCCCGGCCCCACCGCCCCTGACGCCAGCCTGCCCACCTCCGGCTCCACGATCAGCGCGCCTCGTTCTCGCAGCACGGTCAGGTTCGCCTGCGTCGCTGTATGAGCATACATATTATGATACATGGCGGGGGCCAGCAATACCGGAGCCGATGTCGCCAGTGCCACCGCCGTGAGCATGTTATCCGCCATGCCGTGTGCCAGCTTCGCGATGGTATGCGCCGTCGCCGGCACAACCGCCAGCAACTCTGCCTCTTCCGCCAGCGCGATATGCGTCTCCGCCGCGCGCCCGGAAGGCTCCCAGAGATCGCTATGTACTGGCCGGTGGCTCATGGTCGAGAAGGTTAACGGCCGCACAAAGTCTTCCGCGTGCTCCGTCATGATCACATCCACCAGCGCACCCGCCTGCTGTAAACGGCTCACGAGTTCAACTGCCTTGTAGGATGCAATCCCTCCACAGATACCGACGATGATATGTCTGTCCAGTAACACGGCTTACTTACTCGCTTGCTAGCTCACAGGTGTGCGCTCCCGGCCCATCAGATAAGACCATTGCTACAATAACATAAGCCCCTACTCCATTCAAGGAAGGCGCCCAGAAGTACCACTTGTGTAAAAAGTGCCACTGGACGATAGCCCTTGCATGCTGCCTGCTGGGCCGTAAGAGCGCTAGCCGGTAGGGGCGCGGTTTATAAGCCCGCGTCCCTACCCACCAGCCTATTCAGCGATTACCTGCGCACATCCTTGCGTTTGAGGAAGTAGGCGATTGCGAAGCCCAGGGCAACGATCATCACGGCGAGGGCAAACCAGACGAGCAAGAGGTGGAAGGCCGCATCGGCCTGGCTGTGCCCCTGATAGGTCGCAAAGAGCGTGCCGTGGAACGAGAAGTCGTCCGCGCCCAGCGTGTCGCCATGCAGGCCGATCGATGATCCCAGTGCGGCCATAGACCAGCGCACCGCAAAGAAGGCTCCGAAGAATTGCAGCAGCGGGCCGTTCAGCGCGAAGATGATCCCGGAAAAGATCACCTGGGGGATCAGGAGGATCGGCATAAAGAACGCGGCACGGTCATTATTGGGCGCGAGGGCCGAGATTGCCAAACCCATCATCAGGCCAGCTAGCGAGGTCAAAGCCAGGGTGATGTAGGTTTCCACCCCGATTGGCAGGAAGATGCCTTGATGGAGCGGTGCCTTCAGGTTTACCATGAACACCAGCACGGCGCTCTGCAGCAAGCATAGCGCACCAAGTACAGCGACCTTCGAGAACATATACGGCACAATGCCCAGGTTCACCGTGCGTTCGCGGCGATAGATAGGTGCCTCCTTAACGATAGCACTCACGCCGTTGACACAGCCGAACATTACAGCGGCGAAGGCCATGATAAACAGGATCTTCTGCGCGTCCGCCCCCGAGCCGGGAGCAATGTAGTAGTTCAGCCCCTGGTCCAGGGTCAGCCCCCTTTGCGCCAGTCCAGCTCGTCCGTTTGTGGTTTGCAGGAAGTTTAAGACGTTCTGGCAATCGTTCCTGTTCCCATTGGGGACACTGACCGGGACCGCGGGCAGGCCCGGCGTGTTCAGGTTGCACTTGACGACACTGCTGGAGTCGAAGGTGCCGTGTCCTGCCAGGGCGAGCAAGATCAGGCCGATCACCGGAGCCTGCAAGAGCAAGATGAGCAGGTTGCCCACATCGTTTTTCAACAACTCCATGTAGCGCATAGAGAGCAGGGAGAATTGCCGCCAGGGATTGCCGCGCTTAGGTTGCTTGACCTCCACTGTGTCTGTCTGCGCGTTAAAGCGGCTCCCAGGTCCCTGATTGAGCGGAGCAACGACGTATTTCTGATATTCGGGCGAGGCCTTAAAGCGGTCCTCCGCCTGCTGCGGGATATTCGGGTTCTCCTCGGTCGGCTCCAGCGCGCTGTAGATCTCGGCGAAGTCGGTCTTGTCAAAGTATGTCTTGGCCTCGTTGGGTGGACCGAAGTAGGCCAGGCGTCCGCCCTGAGCCAGGAAACAGATGTAGTCGCAGGTGTTGATATTATTGGTAGCGTGGGTTACCAGCACAATCGTGTGTCCCTTGTCTGCCAGCTTGCGCAAGAGGAACATCATCTTGCGATCCAGGCCGGGATCGAGGCCTGAAGTTGGCTCGTCCAGGAAGAAGACGCTGGGGTTCGCCAGCAGTTCCAGAGCGATGGAGACACGTTTGCGCTGCCCGCCGGAGAGCTGGCTGATCAGGAGCTTGCGGCGATGTTTCATCTCGACGTCGTCGAGCACCTCATCAATGCGTTGCTTGATCTGCGCGTTCGTGAAGTCATCGGGCAGGCGCAGGCGCGCGGCGTAGTAGAGCGCGCGCTCAACGGAGAGGTCGCGGTGAATGATGTCATCCTGCGGCACGTAGCCAAGCTGGGTGCTGAAGGCGGCCAGGTGCCGGTAGTAGTCTTGCCCATTATAGAGCACAAGGCCCTGCTGGGCGGGCCGCAGACCGTTCAAGGCATCCATCAGCGTCGATTTGCCTGCGCCGGAGCCGCCGACGAGCGCGACAAACTTGCGTGGCGGCATGACAATCGAAATATCGTCGATCAGAACTGTATTGCGATTGCCAATTTTTTTCAGGTGCAGCGCGTCGATACGAATGCTCTGGCTCTCATCGTGCTGCGTCAGTTGGGTGCCGGTATACGTGAGCTTGAATGGTCCGATGCGAATGGCGTCTCCCGGCTTGAGCGCCTGATTGGTGACACGCTGGGTGTTGACGTAGACGTGGTTGCTGCTGCCGAGGTCGACAATGCGGTAGCCGCCGCCCTGGATCTGTTCCAGGCGCGCGTGGTAGCCGGAGACCTGCGGGTGGTTCAGGACGACGGTATTATCGGGCAGGCGTCCAAGAGTGATCACGGGGGCGCCCAGCGGGATGGGGTGGATTTCGGGTACTATATCTTGCGAGGCGCCGCTGCCGTCGTTGTAGGTGAGCGTCACCAGCGTGCCATGCTCGTCGCCGATACGGAAGATGTCGCCGCGTTCGAGTGCCTTGCGGAATGGCTCATCGCCCCTGATATGCCGGCCCTGGTAGAGCAGGCCGTTGAGGGTCTTGCCGCGCGTTGGGTGTGGATGAATGATGTAGGGTTGGTTGCCCTCGTACACAATCTGCGCGTGGAAGCCGGAGACAGTTGGCTCGCTGATCACGATATCGTTCGCTGGGTCGCGCCCAATGTTGATAACCTGTTTGTTTAATGGGTAGGTATGCTTCTCCTGGTGAACGTTGCTGCTGACTTCCAACGAGGGGATACCCTGTCCTGCCACCACGCCCGCGCCTGGTTGGAACCCTGGAATGCGGTCTGTCCCGGCCCCGCCCGGCAGTGACGGCATGATCTGAGGTCGAGGCGCGGCCTCGGTCGGCAGGTAGTTCGGTATAGGTGGAGGCGTCGGCTGCCGCGCGACATACATGGGCGGCTGTCCTTGAAACGAGGGCTGCCCTGGCGCGGGTTGTGCCACTGGCCGCTCTACTGGCGGGGGCGGCGCTGCTTGCTGCGCTGCGGCACGTGCGAGAAAGAGAAAGGTGCTACCCGTGCCCAGGCCAATCGTATCGCGATCGCGGATCGTCTCTTGCTGAGCATCGCGCTGGTTCACAGTGAGCGTATTCTGCGAGGAAAGTTTCTCGATGCTCCAGGTTCCATTTTGCCATACCAGGCGTGCGTGATGTCGTGAGACTGTCGGGTCGGAAATAGCAATATCATTTCCTGGTTCCCGACCCAGCGTGGTGATCGGCTTGTTGATCTGGACGGTTGTGCCTGCTAATGGACCTGTTAGAAATTGGATCGAGACCAAACCCGGTGGACTATTTACAACATCCATAACTTCCCTGGCTCCTTTTGTTATTTAAGGCATTGCCTGGAACTGGTTCACTCTTTCGTGTGCATTATACTGTAGTGGTAACAGACTGGCAATATGGCAAAACTGAACCATCGCCCCTATGGATTGTGGGGGGCGCCGGCGATATGCAAACCCAGGTGCGTGCGTCGCCGGCGATTCGTAAAATCTATGCCTTGTGCAAAGTGATATTTCCCGAACCCACGTCCAGGTGCAGCACCCCCAGCGATGTCGAACTGGGGGTCAGCGGCCCGTGATAGCTGGCGGAACTGTCGGTCGTGGTGACGTTGATAGCAAAATCGCTGGTAATCTTGCCGGTGTTCACAGAGGCATCAAGGGTCACGTCTGTTGAAGCTGGCAGGGTGACATCCAGGTTGCCTACCTCGCTATGCAGCCTGAAACAGGGGGCGCTGTTCGGGTTCATACAACTATTGCTGCTGGTGGTATTCAGGGTGCCAGCAAAGGTCACATTGCCGGTCGCCGTCTTCACGGAAGAGCCTGGGAACAACTGTCCCTGCCTTATAGTGATGTTGCCGGCATCATTCTTCACGTTCATGATGCCGTTCACTCCATTGAGCGTGACATTGCCTACCGACGCGTTGGCTGTCAGCGTAAACGGCGCGCGCGCTGTATTCAGGTTTGTAGGCAGCGTGATCAGGATATCGACAGCATCGTTGGAGACATTGAGCGTGCTATTGTCAGGAACCGCCGCGTTTATGCTCAAGGTGGAAGCGCTGGACGGGAGCGCGACGGTGATGCGCTTGAATTCCGCGTTCGCATCATCCTGGTTGCCCGCTTTGACCTTCTTGATGGCGGTGACCACGGCTTGCGAGTTGGGGACAGTGGCATCCGCCTGCACCGTAATGTCGCCTACGGGATTATTTACCTGTAGCTGGGTGATTCCGTTGAGAGAGACAGTCTGCCGGTTCGACTGCGTGTAGGTCTGGGTGCTGGGGTTGATAATATTGATACCGCCTGGTGTCGCGCTGCGCAGAGCGATGAACACGACAACGGCCGCGGCGAGTACTGCCAGCAGGATACCACCCGCGCAGCCACCAAGCATCCAGGGCCACGCGCGCCCGCGAGGACGATGCTGGCGCCGTACTTGTTCGTATGGCTCGTGTTCATATTCAGGGGGTGCGCCTTGATACTCCACCTCCTCGCGGCGTTGTGCTCGCGGGGCCGCCTGTGGACGCGGCCGTGGGCGCTCGTAGCGTGCTTCCGCAGGGCGGCGCGGGCGCCGACGCTCCTGGTATTCATCTCTGTCTCTGCTCATCGCTTCTCGTTATCTCACTTTCGGGCTGATATCCCTCCAGGTCCAGGGATGGTTTACTCCTATCGGTAGTACGGTCGAGATACGGCGTGGGTTCTCGCCCCAGCAAAAAGAGCGCGGGTACAAGCGCTACCAGGCATAGCACGCCGGCTGCCAGGAAGATCGCCGTGTAGACCTCGTGTGCGGAGGCGATGAGGTAGTCCCCGTAGACCTTGTTGTAGGGCGCGCTAAAGGGTGTCACACCCGCCGGTGGCACAAAGGCCGCCGCCAGCGCGCGCCAGCGGCCCAGACCCCAGGAGGTCAGCCCGGCCAGGCCCAGGATCATGCCGATCATACGCAACACCGTCACCACCGAAGAGGCCATCCCCGCCTGGCGAGTGCGGGCGGCGTGAATGGCGGTTGTGCCGATGGGCGCGATCACCAGGCCGAAGCCCAGGCCGCCGATCAGAGTGCTCACCGTGATCTGCGTCCAGTCGACATTGAGCGGCCAGAGATGCATCAACCAGAAGCCAATGGCGGTCGGAATCAGGCCCAGCACAGCGGTCAGGCGGCAGGAGATGCGCGCGCAGAGCCAGCCACCAAGCAGCGCGCCCACCGGGATCATAGCCGTCAGTCGCAGCAGGGCCAGGCCGCTATCGATGGCCGGGCGCCCCAGGACCGTGGCGATGAAGATCGGAATATCGGCCATCGCGATGATCAGCGCCGCCCCCACCAGCAGGCTCACCAAAGAGGTCGCGGCGAAGGCCCGGCGCCTGAACAGCGAGAGTTCGATCACGGGCCAGCGCCTACGCCGTTCGGTGGATACTTCCAGGAGAATAAACGCGAGCAGCAGCAGCAGTGCGGCCGCGATCAGCCAGGGATTGTTCTGGACCGGTGCCGTGCCGGGTCCGCTGACGCCGGGTGTGATCTGAGCCGCCTCCTGTGAGAGGCCCAGGCTGAGGCAGAGCAGTGAGGCTCCCAGCAGCAGGGCGCCGGGGAGATCGATGCGCTCCTTAAGATGCGCGCTGGGGGGAATGAAGAGCCATGTGAGCAGCAGCAGGAGCGCAACAATGGGCACATTGAGAAAGAAGATATAGCGCCAGCCCAGGCTCTGCACGATAACCGCCCCATAGAGCGGGCCGAGCACGCCGCCCGCCTCGGTCACCATGCCGACCAGACCCAGGGCCAGGCCGAGTTGCCTCTCGCCATAGAAGTCGCTGGCCACTGCCATCGCTACAGGCACGACCGCGCCTCCGCCGGCGGCCTGCACAAAGCGCGCCGCTACCAGCCAGACCAGACCAGGCGAGGAGACGTTGATGCCGATGTTTTGCAGGAAGCTGAGGTCAACGTTATCGCCTAAGAAGGGCGCCAGGCCGCAGAAGAGCGACCCGCAGGCGAAGATCAGCAGGCAGATGATGAAGACGCGCCTCCGCCCATACATATCCGAGATGCGCCCCATCAGCGGCATGGCGATCACGTAGCCAAGTAGGTAGCCGCTGATGATCCAGGCGGCGCGGTCAAATTCGATGGCCTGGATTTGCAGGTCCTGGATCATCTGCGGGATGGCCGTCACCACCACCGTCTGATCGAGCGCCGTGAGGAAGACCGCCATGCATGCCACCACCATCGCCAGCAACCCTGCTTTGGAACGCAGAAGCGTGGACTGCATCGTGTACCCTCTCAGTGGCCTTATATGGGGGCCGTGATCGTGACGGTCTCTCCGAACTTCGACAGCTTAAAGGTGCGCACGGTCTTGCTGGTGTCGCCCTGCGTGGCTATGCCTGTCATCCGAATCAAGTAGGGCCGGTTATCGGATTTCCCGATGCAGGTGGTCACATCAACGATAGAGCCGGCCTGCGCGGCAGTGCCGATGATACTGCCCAGGTACTTCGCGTCAAGCTTGCCGTTGATGCTCCAGCAACTGGTGCCATCGACATTCGAGTCGCTGGGCGCGCCGGGGTTCTGGATATTGCCCAGGATCGAGGCAACCCCCGTTTTGGAATCCGAGAGGGTCCGGGGATCGATCAGGCCCGTGGTGAGCTGCCACCTGCCGGTAATAGGATCGGTGATATACTCCTTGCCGGCAACTGAGATGAATTTTACCTGTATAGCCGAACCAATCACAAGCGCGCTGGCATTGGCCTGGAGCTTATCAGGCACAACAATATCGCCGTCCGCGCTTTGAATAACCAGTGTGCTACCTGTGCCGGGGTTATCGACCTTGAGGTTGAAGTGATACGCGGTAACTTTCTGAATGGCAGCCTGGGCGCTGGCTATCAACTGCTGCGCGGTAGGCGCGCTAGTAGTGCCGCCACCGCCGCAGGCAGCGAGTAGCAAGGCCAGGACAATGAGGCCGGAGAGCACCGGAGCACGCGAGGCTCGCACCAGCCAGGGATAAGTACGCATGTATTCCTCCTGATGGTACTGTCTTGTCTGTTACAGCGATTGTAACAGGTCAGCGACAAAATTGTAAGTAGGAGTGATACAAAGCAAGGGCCTTTTCAATGCCTCTACCACGGGCTATAATAGGTGCAACCGCGCACATAGGAGCAAGAGACATGATCGATAGGCAGCGTTTCCTGGTTCGTTTCTGGGGGGTACGGGGCAGCTACCCGATGCCAGGGGCCCAGACGATGCGTCACGGCGGCAATACCTCCTGCGTTGAGGTGCAGGTCGGAGCGCATATCCTCATTCTGGATGCTGGCAGCGGCATCATTCGTCTCGGTGAAGATCTGCTGCGGCGTACACACGCGAAACCGCTCAACATCTCGCTGCTGATCACCCATGGGCACAGCGACCACTTGAACGGCCTGCCATTTTTTACCCCGCTGTATGAACCCGACACCTGTATCGATTTCTTCGGTCCCCGCCTTGAGGGCTATGATATCGAGCAACTTGTAACCCCGCCTATGTCTCCTCCGTATTTTCCAGTAGACATCCGTCAATTGCCATCGCAGCGCGTGTTCCATACGCTACCCGACGATGCCACCTCCATCATCTGGGAGCAAGGCGCGAGCAGGCCAGAGATGGTGGCTAACGGCCATGAGGAGGCTGAGATTCGCATCACGGCGAAGTTTACGAATAACCACCCGCAGAACGGCTCGTTCATCTATCGTATCGAGTATGGCGGGCGCTGTCTCGTTTTCGCCACAGATGTCGAATGGGCGCAGGGCTGCGACGCGGACATCATTGGCTTTATCCGGGGCGCGAACTTGCTGATTCACGATGCACAATATACGCCGGATGACTATAGACGCAGCAAAGACGGTTTTGGACACAGCACCTTTGAGATGGCGACAGAGGTGGCGTTGGCGGCGGGCGTTGAAGAATTAGTGCTTTTTCACCATGAACCAACCTATGATGATAACACGCTTGATGGTATCGAGGCGGAGGCGCGCACACGCTTCGCTCGCACTCGCTCGGCGTGTGAAGGCATGGAGATTGATCTTCTCGCATTGTAGATAGAAGCAAGCATCCCCTTTGCGGGTACACGACCTTCTAGTCAGACAGACAGGCGGCTTTAAGATCCGCCCCTTACAGTTGAGGGCAGCTATGATAAATGTTATGCTGGCGGTGATGATTGTCGCCGCATTCTTGTTGGCGCTCCCATTGCACGAATTCGCGCATGCGCAGGTTGCCTCGTGGCTCGGCGATCCCACGCCGAGGGCCGAAGGTCGCCAGGCGCTGGGCCTGAGCAGTCACCTGGACGCGCTGGGATTGCTGCTGTGCATCATCCTGGCTTTCTTCCCGATGGCGGCCGGCCCGGTGGGACTGGGCTGGGGCAGGCCCGTCAAGGTGGACCCCTGGAAGCTGCGCGGCGGGCGCAATGCCGGCCCGATCATGGTGGCGTTGGCCGGGCTGGTCTTTAGCCTGGTTGTTGGCCTGCTGGCGGGCGTGCTCGGAAACTTGCTGTTCCAGATTCTCCCACAAAACCCTCTCGTTGAGCGCATTCCCCAGTTTGTACTGGTGTTTGCCGTCGTCAATATCGCATTGGCCTTCTTTAACCTGCTGCCCATCTACCCGCTCGACGGCTACCAGATTGTGTATATGCTGCTGCCCAGTCGCCAGGCGTTGCAGTTCGCCAAATCTGGCCCGTTCGGACCGTTCATTATCCTGCTGCTCTTTTTCCTGCTACCCTTCATTGCGCAATTCTCAGGCCTGGGTGGATTTTTCCTCTTCCATATCCCTGGCCTCATTCTGAACGGCGCGCTTTCCCTGATCGGTCTGGTGACGGGGTCCACCGGCTATGTCAGTCTCTACTCGTTGTGAGCGGTCCGAGACGCACTATGAGTTCGTGGTTCCATACAAGCGTCTATCGGCTGCGACAGGTGTGGCAGCAACTCGGCTTCGTGGCCCCGCTCTCAACTGTAGAGCGGCAGGTGGTGGCGCGAGTGCTGCCGGCCCGCGCTGTGGCGCTCTTCGAGACGATGTTGGCCCCCGACCAGCGTCATAGCCTGCGCGTCTATCACGGCCTGCTGGCGCGCGGCTGCACCGAAGCTGACCTGCTGGCGGCGGCCCTGCTGCACGATGTCGGTAAAGCGCAGGGACGCGTGCCGTTCTGGACGCGGCCCGTGATCGTTATCGGCAAACGTCTTGCGCCGGGGCGCATGCCAGGAGCGAGGCACAGGGAGACGGGACGTAGGCAGACGGGCCGCAGGCCAGCGCCGCCCGTACATGAA
>JALYVR010000733.1 GCA_030853145.1 Chloroflexota bacterium
TGCGCAGATCGCTTCCACATTTTGAAAAATGTGGGGGAGGCGTTGGAGGGGTGTCTTGCACGCCATGTGGCGGCCAAGCGAAAGACCCAAACGCAAGAAATGTTGAAGCACAGCACAACCCGTTGCATGGTGTCCCCCGCTATGCCGGAGAACAAGGCACCATTCCTTCTTCCGTCATCTGCATTCCCTGGTTTACCTGTTGATCCTCTGTTCGTTTGAGTCTCCCCTGGCGGACCTTCACCATGTCTCCCCCATTACAGAAGAGCTTTTGATTACTACGCCGCCTCCGTACGCTCTCTCGCCCGCTGGCATTCTCGCGGCTCTTACGAGCAGTGGCGATGTGAGCGTTCCCTGATTTCCCATCGAGAAGTGATAGCAACCCGTAGCTGCCTGCTTTACGCCGGGCGGGCAATGGAATAGCACTCATTGGACTAGGAAACCAATGGGCCAGCCGCCGTGCCTTTTGGCTAGAGGGTATCAGCCATTTCCCTCTTCGGTAGTAACGACGCTTACGCAGGTTCCTTCGCGGGGCAACGCCCCATTCGTCAGCATAGGTCGCAGGGGGAGCCCGATGGCCCTTTCGGCTAGGCCCATCCGGTACATTGTCAGCGGGCTTCCCACCTCCAACAGTGCCGCTGCTGGACGCAGGCCGTTTACCCCTCGTACCGCTATTCAAGTACGGCCCTTTAAGCAACTCCTCGGTACGTGAACAGGCGCACTCCTGGGCCTACCTCCATATATTTCAGTGAAGCCTATGTGACATTTTTGGTCCATAGACGAGATTCTAGTGAGATCTCAAAAAACGCTAGAGGGCACCTATGCAACACAAGGATGCTGACCTGTTGGAGCACTCACTCTACGCGGAACTCTACCAGTGCCATGCACCGGGACTTTTCGCTTATGCGTATCAGCAAACCACCTCGCGTGAGGATGCTGAGGATATTGTGCTTGACGTTTTTCTCTCGATCTTGCAGAACAAACGTTTTCCAACCTTTGATGCGAAAAAGCAAGAAGCCTGGCTCTGGACGATTACCCGCCACAAAGTAGCTGATTATTATCGGCGTTCCACGCGTCGCCAGCATGTTTCCATTGAATGGCTCTCTGAGCCGCTCTATGAAGACGAACGCTTGACTCCAGAACAGCTTAGTCTTAAACGCGAAGAGTATATCCAGCTCTCCAGCGCCTTGCAAACGTTGCCAGAACTCCAGCAAGAGGTGTTGCGTCTGCGTTTTGGCCATGGCCTGAAATATAAAGAAATCGCTCCTGTCATGGAGAAAAACGAGGGAGCAGTCCGTATGCTATTGTCTCGCGCACTCTATAGCTTGCGCGGGATCTACAAGGATCAGGGAAAAGGGGGCAAGCGATGAAAGAACACGAGAACAGCTTGACACCGGAGGCGCTAAATAGGCAGACCGAACGCTGGTCAGGTGAGTTTTCGTTGGAAGAGCGCCGCCTGATCCAGGATATGTATGCGAGCTCTCAGGCCTACAGCCAGGAGAATCAGCACTCGTTAGAGCGAATCTGGAGTCGCTTTGTTCAAAAACAGGAGGAGCCGGTCTTCCTTCAGGAGAATCGACTGAAAGAACCTGGAGGCAAACAGCTTTTTATAGAGGAAAAAACCATGCAAAAGAACGAGATCTCCCAGGAAATACCTTTCTCGATGCTCAATTCACCGATTGTGACACGGCCTCGCCACTCTCTCTGGCACACATTGAGCATTGGCGTAGCCGCGGCAGTTGTCTTGCTCACGATTTTGAGCGGGGCACTGCTTTTCTATGGGCAGCAACATTCGACTGCGAACAGTAGACCGACGACAAAGACGGGTGCAACTCAGAAGGATTTGAGTTCCGGGGCGTTGGTGTGCAGCTTCTCAGATAACGCGAACGGCTATCCTGTCCCCATACAGCCCACGCTGGACTGGTCTTCTCATGGGCAGCTCGCCGTGACATACCATAATCTGGAAACAGCTTCGGCGCAAAGTTGCACGCCGAAATCTGCAAACTTGCAGCCGCAGGCGCAGCAGGCCACATGGTCGCCTGACGGGACACGTTTGCTCGTATTGAGTGGGACATACAAAGCGGAAGTGCTGGATGCCAGTACCGGGCGTATCATTGCCAGCTTTCCAGGCAATGGGCCTGGCGCTGCTATTGACCAGTCAGCATGGTTATCCAATGGAACAATCGTTTCTGCCGTCGAGAGAGCCACAACAAAATCTGGTGATTTCGCACAATCTGGTACCGCCAGTCCCATACGCATGCAGGTCTGGGATGCCAACACCGGAGCGCTCATCCGAACGGCGATAACTTTTGATGCCGGGAAACAACTTCTGGGCCTGGATGTCGGTATGTTCCCCATATCGCCCAATGGTAAGTACGTTGCCGTACGAAAGGCGAATAGCGACGTCGAGATCTGGGATATCGACAGCGGCAAACTGGTCAACAGCCTTCCTTACCACCATCTTACTGACCTGGTTAGCGTGAGCGCACTCGCCTGGTCGCCAGATGGGGCTTTTCTTGCGCTGGGCTTGCCCAATGCCGCCGAAGTGCAGATCTGGTCGATTGCAACTGGTCACCTTGCTGCATCCTTCACGGATAGCGATACCTGGGCACAGGTTATTGGTGCGCTGGCCTGGTCTCCGAACGGGAGGTACCTGGCTGAGAGTGCTTCTGCTATACACATCTGGGATGTAAAAGCGCAAAAGATCGTTGCTTCCTTTGGCAGGGTCAATAAACCTCTCTTCATTCCGGCATTGGCCTGGTCACCCGATAGCACTATGCTCGCCTCCACGGTCAATTCTGCTGCTAAAACCGGTCAGAAGGCGTTATTGCAGAATACTGTGCATGTCTGGAAGCTCTCCTGAGCCTCCCCGGCCCCACGGGAAGAAGTGAAGGGAGACGCTCAACC
>JALYVR010000734.1 GCA_030853145.1 Chloroflexota bacterium
GCCCATGGTATCCCAGGAACCTGTCTGCCAGTTATACAGGAATGCCTGCAAGTGATCGCCATCCGAGAGCACCCCTCCCCCATTGCCGCTGTTGTTCGAGGCGTTAGTGATCTGTGTGATGTCCGACGGCACTTCAATGGTGATGCCGTCCATCTGCGCATTCGGCATACTAGGTAGCGCGAACTCAAAGGTCATGCTGCCCGTTGATAAGCCATACAAACCAGGGGCCGGAACCTGCAAGTTCGTTCCCTGGGCATCGATTAATTGCCCGCTGCTAAAGCCTGCCCCCAGGTTCAGCACACCGGAGTAGGTAGGCGTGATGGGCGCCTGGACCAGGACTTCCTGAAAGCCCGCCGGGTTGCCGCCGTTGACCGTCACGTTGTTGAACGCGCTCGACGCTTGATCCGCCCAGCCGATCAGCGTGGCTGGCGAACCCGCCAGGAGCAGGGGATCGCTACTCGTGCCTGTCCCGATGCCCGGCCCCCCATTGAGCGATATGACAGACCCCGCGCCTACGCTGCCCACCGAGATACCATTGTACATAGGCGAACGCGGACATGTAGTGCCATTGCAAGGCGATCCGCTATACGGGCCATACTGCCCATTCGCTTCGCCACTCAGGGTGTTCAGAATCGCCACATGCCGCTGCAAAGGCGTCTTCAGGGAGTTATCATTGCCAGGATTATAGGAAACGCCGACGCCGCTGCTCGTCGCTATCTGGTCAGCAAGCGTGGCATCGCCACCGTCCTGTACGGGTTGATCAACCTGGAGCGTCTGACCCGCCGCCAGGTGCCCAAGCGGAATACTGACTCTCGGCAGCAGCACATAGACATCGCTCAACCCATAACTTAACGTATTAGTTACCGTCCCCTGCAATTGATCAGTATTCAGCGCCAGGTGCGAGGTGATGCCCCCCTGGGTTTGCAGATCCTGTTCGGAAATGAGTGTGTTCTGCGTCCAGATACTGACATTTTGCAGGTCCACATCGCTGCCATCTGATCCAGGCATAACGACCGTGTTCTGCGCTCCCGGTGAGCCTGGCCCGCCCTGCGATAGATCAGAGGGCGATGGCTGCACTAAAGGTCCGCCGGGCATGTGGATCTGAAAATCGCCCTGGCTGGGTACGAACACTCCTGCATAGGTCTTCATATGCGCAGGCGCACCGTCCTGGCCCAATTGCAGCACGGAGATGCTACCGCTCATGGCGGACGTGCCCTTCTGATACAGCGCCAGCCCATAGGAGAGTAACGAGAAAACGACGATGGCGCTCAGCGCGATGCGCCAGCTCCAGTCGCGCCGCTTCACGATATGCACCGCCACGAGGCGGATCGGCCCCAGGATGATCAGGTAGCTGAGTAGGAGCACCAGCAGCAACTAGGGCGAGGGAGACGTGTTGGGCAACAACGACTGGATCAGCGTCTCTGTGTTTGCCAGTGGCGACTGTCCCGGCGCATTGCCTGCAGACGCGAGATTGTTCTCAATAAGTGGGTCCCCGGCCGCGCGCATCAACAACCCGCGCCAGAGCGTCGCGGCTCCCGGCCAGCCGGCAATCGGATCAAGCGTGGGATCAAATGCCAGGTAGCAAACCGTCCCTTGACCGTAATGGCGCTGCACGATCAGTGGAGCGGTCCCGGTCGCCAGCACAGTATCGCTGCCAGGAAGCGCCTGCGCCAGGCTAATCGGGACAGCCGCTGGCGCGCGCGTATTGCCACCAACTCCCGCCGGACCGTTCACAGGCAGCAGCGCAGTGCCAGCGGGCAGCGTGCCGGTCCCGCTGATGGTGACAGGCAGTAAACCAGCAGGCAACTTGCTTATCGTCTGCTGCCACTCAGGTCCGCCCGCTACGATCAGCGTACCTCCCTGGTCAATCCAGGACTGTAACGCGGCTATCTGCTCTTTGCTCAAGCTGCTGGTAGTAAAGTTATCCAGAATGATGAGGTCAAAGTTTCTGAGGACCGCCGCGACAGCCGGCATGCTGCTGGCATTCAGCGGCTCCAGGAGGATCGAGTTGCCCGAACTGGGCAACTGCACGCTGTTGAGGCCTCCAAAGCCTGTATTTTGATCGGCCAGAACCCCGATCAACGTGGCGCCAGATACCATCGGCTGCAATACCGCGTTCTGGCTCACCACGGCATGCCCACTACTATCAAGCAGGTGGACCGTCACGCCATGCTCGCCAAAATAGACCGGCACATACGCGGTAATCTGCTTTTGCGCTCCGCTGGCAAGCGTGATTGACTGCTGGTAGCTTGAGGGCGGAGACGAGGACCCCCTGGCCCCAAACTGCGGAAACCCATCTGTGGTGTTGATGGATACCGTCCCACTAAAATCGGGTCCATCGTTGCTGAGCGCAATACGTATCGGTACCCAGTTGCCATTCTTGTAGCGTGTGCTGAAACCCGCATCTACCCGCAATCCTGGCCCAGCATCCCCCCGCATAGAGTACGCCAACGCGCTCGCCGGAACCAGAAAACTGGCGATGCAGAGAAGCACCGCTCCACAGACACCGGTAATGAGGAATCTGGTATGTATGCTCAATCGAGGTCGATCATTCCTGTTAGACATACTATTGAGCCTCTCTGATTATTTATGATAGTCGCTGCCTGGCGGAAAAAACTGGTAGATGATAGGCCCCGGTTATATCTTCTCGTTGTGCGGTGCTGCTACACTGTTTCTGAATGTGTGCTAACTACTATACATAATGCGGCAAAGATAACAAATAGCCAATCCTTATGACGTTCAGAACACCCATTTTGTTGCGCGATAAGGCATATCCTCTTTGTATTCTCTGCTATCCGTCAAGGGGTCACATTCCCAAAGGTCTACTCCTCAGCGTAGGGGCGCCGTTTACAAGCCCGCCTGTTCACCGAAGACCATTCGCCGGTGAACAGGCAGGCTTGTAA
>JALYVR010000735.1 GCA_030853145.1 Chloroflexota bacterium
GCCCAAAGGCAAAGACGTATGTGGGATCGCCATGCGCCATCGCGACGACATCACCATAGGTGTCGTGCAGCCAGCGCGAGTATGTGCATGGGTTGCGGAAAAGTTTGAGCATATTCGCCCCACTGCCAAGAAGCGGCAAGGCGGATGGGCCGGGAAGAGTTCGCTGTGAAACGGTGCTTGTTGCCATAAGAATATCTCCATTTTAAAGAAACACGAAAGCCGAGAAGACGCTGTTAGATCTCTCTCAACGCGCGTTGAGTCATTCCAAACAGCATCGCCAGGGCCAGCAGGAGACCACCGAATGAAAAGAGAATCGTCGGGCCGAACTGGTTCGAGAGCACACCGGCCAGAGCTGTCGAGAGCGGATACAGCCCTGATGAGCTGAACATCAACAGGCCCATGATACGCCCCATCAGATGGCTCGGGATCTTCATTTGGATCGCGGTGAAGAGCAGGACTGTGAAACCGCTGTTGGCGATGCCGCCAATCAGCATGCAGACCACTGCTCCAGGGACGCCCCCAACAGGGAGAAGCGCAACCATGGCAGACACGATCAGGCCCCCTAAAAGAATGATCAGCCCTTTGTGTTGGCGTTTGCCTAGTGTGCCGATGAAGATGGACCCGACAAGCGAGCCTGCGCCCCAGCCCGCCAGAATGAAGCCAAAGCCGCTCGCGGTGCCATGCATGGGGCCGTGGACCAGCGCGGGCAGCGCCACCTCGATCAGCCCGCCTGACACGAGGCTGGTCACCATGAAAAGCAGCAGAGTGATCTGAATTAGCTGCGAGGTGCGCAGATACTGCCAGAAGCTTACCTGTACGCCTTGCTCCTGGGTGCTGGCCGCTGTATTTTCCTGGCGTGCTCCTTTCTTGCTCGTGCTGGGCATGGCACGCGGTGTCCCGCGCATCAGCGCGAGCGACACCGCTGACATGAGGAAGGTTGCCGCGTCGATAGCCAGGGCTACTCCCGCAGTGAACGCAGCCACGATCACACCAGCGATAGCTGAACCAACCAGATTCGCGCCCTGCATCGAGGCCATCATCAGTCCGTTACCGGCTTGCAGGTCGTCCTTGCTCAGCGTATCTGGCACCATGGCCATTGAAGCAGGCATGAATACGCCCCTAAGGGCTCCCAACGGCACAGCGATCACGCAGAACTGCCAGAGCGTGGGATGCCCCACCAGGGCCAGCGCCGCCAGGATCGCCATCAACAGGAGACGCATCGTGTCAGCCATCAGCATGGCCCGCCGCGGGCGCAGGTGATCCGAGAGCCAGCCGCCCGCCAGCATACTTGCAGCGAGGGGGATGCCGTAGGCAGTCAGCACAATGCCCAGTTCTTGCGCGCTGCCGCCTGTCGTCAGGATGAGCCACGGTAGCGCCACCGCGTAGAGCGCGTCGCCGAGGGTCGAGATCATCTGCCCACTGAAGAGCAGATTGAAGTTACGCACTTTGAAGGGCTGCATCATCCCTCCCGCCATTGGTTTGGCTGCGCCCGTTTCCATTGAACCATCCTGCGCAAGGGCCTCGCCTTCTTGTTTCAGCGGTGCGGGCGTTTGTGCCGAGCTTCCGACCAGCGTTCCTTCTTCATCTGGATGAAAAGATGTTGACATACCAATTTCCCTCTCCCTGTATTGATCGCAAAGATTATGCTATACTAGAATTCATTGAGCAGTTAAACTAAATCCAACGAAAGTTCCCTTATTTACTAAGGTAAATATATCTTACACGGAGGAAAATAAAATGTCAAGTGGTTCTCAGAAAAAACACGGAGATGTACGCGGGGAGTTTACGCGAGAGTTCCGGCAGTTCCATGGACTCGGCGCATCCTTCTTCCGGGCGGCGGCTACGCACATGGGGATGACCGTCACGGACATGCAGGTCATGGATATCCTGGAGAGTACCGGTCTCTCGACTGCTGGTCACCTCGCCGACCTCACGGGGCTGACGACCGGCGCGATCACCGGGATGCTCAATCGGTTGGAGGAAGCCAGGCTTGTGCGCCGGGAGCGCGACCCTAACGATGGCCGCAAGGTCATCGTCCGGCTTGAAAGAGAGAAGAACGAAAGGCAGCAGATCGGCCCTATCTTCGATGCCCTTGGAAAGGCGGGGAATGAACTGGCGTCGCACTACGACGATGAGCAGATCGCCTTCCTCCTGGAGTTTCTCAAACGCAGCAACGCGCTGTCCAGGCAGGAAATTGTGCGGTTGCGCGAGGCACCAGCGGACGAGAAGGGGAACTTCTCTGCGCCATTGGGGGATCTGAAAAGCGGTCGGCTCGTCGTTTCGTCCGGGATCTCCTGCCTGACTTTGCGCACAGACGACGACATGGGCGAGCTCTACCAGGCCCGCTTCGAGGGTCCAGTCCCAGACGTGAAGACCAAAGATGGGGTGGTCACGATCCGCTATCCACGACGTCTGTGGATTTCGGGAGGGGAGAAACGTGCGGCGGAGGTGATTCTCAGCGTCGCCATCCCGTGGCAGATCGTGATCCAGGGCGGAGCTTCGGAGACCATCGCCGAGTTGAGCAGTCTCAAGCTAGCAGGATTGGAAATCAAAGGAGGGGCCAGCTCGACCAGCCTGGAGCTTCCCACACCCTCCGGCGTGATTCCTATACTGATCAGCGGAGGAGCGTCAGAGGTCACCGTTCGACGCCCAGCAGGAGTCGCCGCCCGCGTTCACCTCAAGGGCTGGGCTTCCCAATTAGTTTTCGACGACCAGACCTTCAGTGCGGTAGGCAACGACGTGCGGATGCAAAGCCCTGACTTTGAGCCGAATGCTCCGTACTACGATATCGAAGTCGCCAGCTCCGCCAGCGTGGTCACCATCACCTCTGGGTGACGCGAGAAGACGAGATCGCCGGCGGTGCCAGCCCTGCACTCAACTTGTCAGAGAATGCTTGACACAGG